>CACWVT010000007.1 GCA_902764345.1 uncultured Ruminobacter sp. | reverse complement strand
TTATCCTAAGTGAAATCGAGAAATAGAAAGACCGAACCTCACGTTATTTGAAATTCGGTCTTATGTGTCCTAAACATATGAATTACAACAAAGTTTAGGGAGATTCGGAGCCTTTTGTTTTCGTGTTTAGGGAGCCCATACTCTCCGCCGTTTCATTTTCAGGGGATAACTCCCTCAGGAGTTATCCCCTTCCGGCATTGAGAAGGAAACTCTATTTGACGGTTATTGTCACGGCAGGGTCATAGGACAGATACATTCTGGTTCCCAGCTGATCAAGATATGAACCGGTCATGAGAGCCACGGAGCTGCCTTTGTGAGCACCTTTTATCACGTAGGCCACGGTCACGCTCTGAGTACCGTATACACTGTGAGTGGTCACAAAACCCGTATCTCCCTTGGTAACCGTCGGATAACCGATGGAGCCCTTCTGCACCTTTCCGGCAAGACGATCCTCGTCACTGCCGTTATATACCCTTACAAGAACGGTATTTGCAGGCAGCTTGTTTTCGGAGGTAACCACGCCTCTGAATAAACTGTTGGACTTAAATTCCTTAACAACAAGAATCTCCTCGTTGACCTTGAGGCTTATCGGACCGCGGAGCTCCTTACCGGTGCTGTCATAGTAACGCTGACTTACGGTTACTCCGCCGGTGGCAATAGGCAGCTTCTGCACGTAATCATCCACGGTGACGGTGGCAATTGCGGTTTCGGAGGACTTGTTCTCAACGGTCACGGTATTGTTGGCGACCTTAAGACGTTCGGTTGATGCCGGAGTCCTGTTTATGGTTGAGATGTCCGCAATCAGATACTGACATGCGGCAGTGTAGTACTCGTCAGCATTGAGGTAGCCGTAAAGATTGTCAAGGCCTTCGGAATACCCTGCCTTCATTGAGGATCTTATAAGGGCAAGAACCTCATGATTCATGTAGTTGATATTGAACGGGAAGTAACCGAGGAGCTTCTTGGCAAGACCTACGTCATCCAGTACACGGGCCGAAAGGGTACGGGTGTTGTTATACTTCGCATTGATGGAGGCAAGAAGACCGATACCGCGTTCAAGAGCTGCTGTGCGTCTTGTCTTATCTCCGTACAGTCCGAAAATATCGGCGTAATGAGCGAATGATTCCACAGGCTGATCTTCCTTTTCACTTAAGGCATCAAATCTGTAAACCGCATTGGTCTTAACATTGACACCCATTCTGGCCAGAGCATACATGGCGAGGGAAGCAACGTTTTCATTTCCGTTGTTCTGCAGTTCCATGAGTTTGGTCTTCGCTATGTCAAGCACCGTCCTGCTGACGCCGAACCCTGAGTTGTTGGCCTCGATGAGGAACAGAGAGGCATAGGCGTATGCATACTGATTTTCATCATATGAATAAGGCACGTCGGATAATGAACCATATGCGTCGAATCTTGATTCAATGAGCGATACCCTGTCACTCAGGTATTTCCTGATATCACGGATCTCGGCGTTATCCTTTACTCCTGACTTTTCCATGCCGTTCAGGACGGTAAGCAGTGTAAGTCCGTTTGAAACCTGGGTATAGATGCCGGAGAACATGGAATTGTCGGAAAGAACGTCCTTCACGATTTCCGAGGTATCGGAAAGAGGGAAGCGGCCGAACTTCACCACGGCATCAGCACCGTCGGCATACTGATTCACGAAGACTATGTTCTTCTTCTGCCCCGGAGCCAGAACAATGATTTTATTTTCACCGGCTTTGGTCAGAGGATTGATAACGCTCACCTCCTTCTCGGTTGAGAAGCCGTAACCGTCGGACTTTACGTCAAGCTTTATGTAGCCAGGTTCGGTATTTTCAGCAGTAACCGTTACCGGAACAGTGCCGATTCCGCCGTCGGCAACGTCAACTTTGCCTTCTGCTCCGCATTTTAAGCTTCCGCGACAGGTAATGCCGTAGGTATACGTACCTGCCTTACCGCTCAGATTGTTTACGGACAGCTGCGCCTCGATGGAATCCCCCTTATGGAGATAGTAAGGCATAATCAGTCTGCTTACCGCACTGTCCCTGATTACCACGTCCCTTTCATAGGAACCGAGCTTGTCCGGAGACCAGGCGGTAATCATGAGTGCGGCGGTACTGCTTACGTCCTTGAGATCGTAATGAAGCTTAGCCTGACCGTTTTCAACCTTCACCCTGGCAATGTGGTGAGACAGCATGTTATCGGTAATGTTGCTGAGGGACACGCTGTCAACGAAGAACTCATCCACGTCATCACCGTAGCCCTGACCGTCACGGTTTACGTTCTTCATGACATAGGCATAAGGATCCAGAATGGCCGTGTCAAAGTATCTGTGGCTGTACATCGTTTTTTCCGGATGAGGAGCCTTCTGACCATTAATACTTAAAATACCCCTGTCAATGAGGGAAGCGGCCACGTAGGTATCCTTGTCGGCATTGTCAACCTTAACCGTAATGTCCAGGCCGGAATTAGGCTTCACTTTCTCCGGAACATCTGCGGAAACGGTGAGTGTTGCGGCGGAGGTATCAGGCTCTATGTAGGCGATACCGATGGAACGCAGGGTTCCGAGATGTCTGCTTTCTGCAGACGCATAAGTGGAAAGAACCGCATAGCTGCCGCGCACGAAGCCGTTGCCGAGCTTCAGCGGAAGCTTATTATGCCCCTTCTTAATCTCATAATGAACCATCTCAGGAACAGGAGTGTCGAACATCAGATCGGCATAACCGTCATAACCGCTGTCGAACTCGAGATATGCCGTTTCACCTGCCTTATAGACTTTCCTGTCGGTATAGAGCTCGAATCTGTCAGGATACTTAGGATCCATTTCGGAGCAGGAGCCGGCATAGAAATCCGTGGAGGTCTCCAGACCGTCATGATTAAGTCTGATGACGTAGCTGCCACCGTCAAATTTGTATTTAATTCTGCCTGACTGCGCATCAGCCTTCAGATCCAGGGTACCGGCGGTTACCGGAGAGAGAAATTCGTTTCTGAGATAATACCAGCCGTTGCTGTTGTGCACGAACTGATATGAAACGTTTCTTCTGAATATGGAATACTCAACCCTGCCTTCATGAAGAATGCCTGCCTGATCAGCAAGAATCACGGAGAAATCAGAGGTAAGCTGATCACCCTTGTCAAAATCAGTCTTTATGCCCACGATCGGTTTTTTAAACGGAACACGGAATTCGGCCACCCTGCCGAGAACCTTTGAATTAGGATCAAGGAAATTTATTACCGATCTTATCTTCTGAGGATATTCCCCGGAGAAGTTTGAAGGATTAAAGCTTATGAGAAGCTCACCGTTGGCTCCGGTAACTGCATCCTCGAGGTTTCCGGGAACGGTATATTCGGAAAACTGACGGCTGTTCACCCCGAAATAATAATCCTTGAAAGCCTCAACAGGATGATTGTCCGGTTCCACGCTGTAATATCCGGACACATTGATGTCCGGAGCCGGTGCACCGTAGGTGTACTTTGCGCTAACCTTTACCGCACCGTTGTCAGGCAGTACCCTGCCCACGTCGGAAACCTCGGTTTCGATTGAGGAAGGAATGAAATTATCCACCAGAACCTTTGTGCTGGCGAGAGTGACCTTTTTGTCAAAACCAAGAACAAACTTCCAGTTACCGAGTCCCGCATGTTCGTCAAAGGCGAAGTCATAATCAAAGGCTCCGGCCGCAGGATTGCTTAGAGGTATTTCCTGATAAAGAAGCCCGTCAGGTCTGTATACCATGAGCTTCAGTGCCTTGAGATCGGCAGCCCGGAAATTTTTGTTGCGGACAATGGCGTGATAGTTTACGGTTTCGCCCGGACGCACCATTGTTCTGTCGGTGTAGGCAAAGACATTGTAATCGGAATCGATGGCATCCTCATCGTAGGTCTTCACGCCCTCAAGATACAGCGGACTGAGACGCAGATCCTGACTGTAGAAGTCGTTGTTTCCGGATACGTTGATGACTGCCGGGGTAAGGGCATTGGTGCCGGATACCGCCTTTCTGTTGAAGTGCGCATAGCCGTCCCTGTCGGTAACCGCTGTGGCAAGAACCTCACTGCTTGTACTGAGAAGAGTTGCCTTGAGGCCTGCAAGCGGCTTTGCTGAGCTTAAGGATCTTACTGCCACGTCAATACCGCCGTTTCTGCGGTAGGTCGTCATGCCGATATCCGTAACGACAACTGATTTTGCCAGGAACATGGATTCAAAATGATCTGAGGCATAGGTGATGCATTCGTCCCCGTCGGCACACTCATCCCTGTCGGTTATGATAAGCACGTAGACGCCGGCTCCGGCTCCTGCGGAAATATCGTTGATGTCAACCAGGGTAACCTGCTTCTTGTTTGCGTTACTGTTTACCCTGTAAACCTTTGAGCCCTCAAAGATACCGTGATTACGGAGATAGTCGGTAAGCTCCCAGCGGTATTCAAGCTCTGAGGTAGCCTTTGAAAGATACCCCGGAAGGTCATTTTTGGAAATGCGGTAGAGCACGGCCCTGAAGCTGTCATGATTAACCGTCTCAACGGCTACCTTCTTTTCCTTTGAGGCCGCTGAAATGATGTTGCCTGAACGGAAACTTATCACGGGCTGATGATCGGATGTTTTGAATTCCACGGAAACGTCATGGGTCAGTCGGGTATTCTGTGCCGTCTTTAATCCGGATTTTACGGTAAC
The DNA here is from genome assembly GCA_902764345.1 of uncultured Ruminobacter sp. Classification (GTDB taxonomy): domain Bacteria; phylum Pseudomonadota; class Gammaproteobacteria; order Enterobacterales; family Succinivibrionaceae; genus Ruminobacter. The sequence goes on along the minus strand of CACWVT010000007.1, from coordinate 46,807 downwards.
GCGGTAATCAGTTCCGAAATCAAGATCGGAAACACACAGGTTTCTGCCGTTGATCAGCACGCCGGCATCAACCTTCTTGCCGGTTGCAAGGTTTGTAACCTCAACAAGATTCTTCAGAGCTTTGTCGGTAACACCGGCAGTATCAGGATTCTGGCTCATCACCAGACAGGAGGTTGCGGAACCTGCCTGATTCTGATCAATGACCCTCAGTATTTCCGGTTCATCCGCCAGGGCCTCAACACCGTATCCCGCATACATAAGAGCGGTAAGAGACAAAGTTAACTTGGATAAATTCATCTGTCATCAGTCCTTAATAACGATTCATAATTCCTAAGGTCTGTTTTCGTGAAGAACATTCAGAGACGAAAGACTCAGAATGAACGGATAAAAACAAACCGCACAATTCTGTTTCTTATTTTAGATTTAAGCTGTTTTTTGAGCAATTCATACCATTTTTTACAAGCTTAAAAGTAATCATCAGTCAAATAATGAGATACCTGCTCATCTGTCTGAACCGGCCTCACTGACGGTTCTTTCGGCAAAACGAGGAAGCCTGTGGCGGTACAGTTCCTCCAGATAACGGTTGAAATGTCTGGCCATCACGGCAGGAGGAAGGGAATCACCCGCATTAACATCGGAAGGCCTGATGCTTTTACCCCTTGTAACGTAAAAACATGGCACGTGTGAAGGTGCGGAAATGTTAAGAAATCCCCGACTCAGATAATCCGGTTCTGAACAGTATATGAAAACGGGAACAATGTCCATGTCAAGGCGCACTGCCAGATTGGCCGCTCCGCGTCTGAATGTTATATCCCCTCGGGTTCTGCTGCCCTCGGGAAATATCAGCAGATTGTCACCGCTCTGAGCGGCTGCCGCAACATCTTCAAACGGAGACTGATTGTTAACGTATCCCAGATGACTGATGACGTGTCGCATAAAGCCGTCGGTAAGAGACTTCTTTACCATCGAATTAACATTCGTGTTCATTACAGACGTTAGAATGACATAGTCCACCAGAGTCGGGTGATTGGCGATTATGACCGAGCGGTTTTCCGGAATATCCGCAAAGAGTTCGCGTCCGGAAACAAAGCGGAGGTGCTCTTCCCCCGCTGATTCCGGGGCTTCGTCGCATACGGCGAAGCGCACCCTGAAGACACACATGAGTCCGGAAATAAAAATTATGAAACGGAACCCCGTCTTCACGAGAAACCTAAGCACCAGACAGCGACGTCTTCTGTTCCTGATAACGAGAGTCAGCAGAAAAAAAACAGGCACACCGAAAAAGATCGCCCCGAAGGAAAACACCCCGAAAACAATCAGGGTTGCCGCACTTCTTAAAAGCCAGACCATTCTGCTCATGGTTCACCAGTCCCGGTTACGATTCCCGTTCCGCTACGTGATTTTCATCTTCATCAGGGTTCACAAACTTCAGATCCCTGAAGAAATCCACGGGATCCGTACAACCTTCCCTAACGTAATCAAATTCAAAATAATGCTCCGGAGCAACATCAGAAGCCTCGCCCCCGGCGCTGTCCGCTGCCAGAAAATCATCCACCGAGCTTACGTCCGCCTGCCACTTTTCAAGAACAAGGGCGCAGGCAAATGATCCGTTATAGAACACCTTCTGAGGTATCGGCATAATGTTGTTTGACAGATCCTCTTCATAGATAACCACCAGAACCCTGCTTCTGCCCTCACCGTAGAGAGAGGCATAGGCTTCGGCCAGAGCTGCCCCGAGGGTATTTTCCGCAGCGCTTACTGCGGTCGTTTCACCGTGAAATCCGTTTATTATGGAGAAGACGCCGATGTTGCCGTTATGCACCGATGCGGAAAACTCGGTCGGTGAAACACCTCCGTCCATGCGTACGTCCCGAAGAAGGGATATGCATCTTTTGGTTTCACCGGTACGGCTCGCATAAATCACCTTGTCGATTTCAAAATGTCTGAAGGCCTCCATGGAAACGGCAACAGCCATCTTGCCAGAGGCGTTGAGACGGCGCCGCATCATCATGGGAATGGCTTTTACGATGTCGAGATCCTTTACGGAACTGTCATCATGATGATTGTAACTGATTCCCTGAATCTTTTTTAAATCTTCATACGTATGTGCATAACCGGAAACGAAATATGCACGTCTTAAATTAAATCTGAAGCTCACGGTGCATCCTCAAACAGTACCTGAATCGGACGGTGCGCCAGCACCGCCAACAGACAGATTATACAGTACGGGGGACTTTCCCTCAAACATCACGGCAGAAAACCGTCTTTACTGACCGAAAAACATGTACCCGATGACCACGGCCGCCACTACGGCTGCAAGGTCCGCCAGCAGACCGCAGAACACGGCATGACGTACCCTGGTAATGCCCACGGCCCCGAAATATACGGCTATGACGTACAGGGTTGTTTCGGTTGATCCCTGCATGATGGAAGCAATGTGTCCGGCGAGAGAGTCCGGTCCGTGGACATTGAAAATATCCAGAAGAAGAGCTCGGGAGCCGCTTCCCGACAGGGGTCTTACGAGACCTACCGGCAGTGCGTCAATAAATGAGGTTTCACCCAGAAACAGACTGAAGAAGCTTCGCAGTCCGCTGAGCACCAGTTCCAGAAGTCCGCTGCTTCTGAATACCGCAATGGCAAAAAGCATGGCTACAAGATACGGAAGGATGTCCACGCAGATACCGAATCCCTGCTTTGCCCCGTCTATGAAGTCCTGAAAAACCTTCTTTCTGAGAAAAAGTCCGTAGGCAATCACCGCACCCACAAAACCTACCATGCAGACATCACTGAACACCGAGGCCTGATGAGTCAGATTTTCGCCGGCACGCACGGCCCAGACGCCAAGCCCGGCAATAAGTCCCAGAAGGAAGGTAAATGCAATAAGAACCGGCAGCTTCAGAATGTTGATTTTCTGGATAAAGGCCGTAACCAGAAAACCGACTACCGTTGAAACCGCAGAAGTCAGAAGAAGCGGCAGAAAGACGTCGGTGGGACTTGCCGAACCGAACTGAGTTCTGTACATGATGATGCTTACGGGGAATATGGTGATGGCAGACGTGTTTATCACCAGAAACATAATCTGACTGTCGGTTGCCGTGTCCGGATTCTGATTCAGCGTCTGCATATCCTTCATGGCCCTGATGCCGAACGGAGTGGCGGCGTTATCAAGCCCCAGCATGTTGGCGGACATGTTCATGGTAATGCTGCCGATGGCAGGATGCCCCTTGGGTATCCCGGGCATTATTATCCTGAAGAGCGGCTCAAGCAGTCTGGCAAGCTTTGAGGTGAGCCCTGCCGATTCCATGATTGAAGCGATCCCCATCCACAGACAGGTCATGCCGAGAAGCCCGGTTATAACCTTGACGGAAAGCTCTGCTGAACCGAAGAATTCCCGAAGGAAGTCTTCAATCTGCATCTCCCCGAAAAAACATCTTATCAGTGCGGAAAGGATTCCTAAAAGAATCATCCATCCCCAAATAACATTAATCATTCAGCCGTCCCGTTCAGACAATCCGTCACTCATTAAGGGAAAGTGCGGATAATTATAAAAAAACCGAAAAAAGATATCCGGAAAAATAAAATCCGGCAGGTTTTAAAAGTCCCTTCCGGATAATTTTAAGATCTTTAACCATGACATGTCGCATAAAACGGTGTTTTATGCAGACATCTTCAAAAAAAAAACACTACTGAAGCACGTCAAGGCAGGCTTCAATTCTGATTCCCTTGAACTTGTCATCGTTGTCCTTGTTCCTGATAACCATCTTTTTTACAGAAACCATGGCGTCGGAAACCGCAGCCTTAAGGTACATTCCCTGAAGCAGTCTGCCCATGAGAATAGACAGGAAGATGTCACCGGTTCCCGGAAGGAACACCGGCACGGAAACATAAGGAAGCACGAAATACTCATCCTGCTCGGCACTGTAGCCGGCAACGGCCTCGCTTCCCTCAACGTGACAGCTTGTGATTACAACTGACTTGGAACCGAGTGCTCTCAGACGGTCAATCAGCTCAAACACCTCGGCCTCCGTGAGATCATCCTTGTATTCAGCATCTGCCAGATACACGGCTTCGGTATAGTTCGGAACGCTGCAGTAGGCAACGGACATGAGTCTTTTCATGTTGGCTACCGTTTCCATGGTCATGCCGTTATAGAGAGAACCGTTATCGGCCATTATCGGATCGACGAAAATAAGAACTCCCTTTTCAGCCTCACCGCTGCAGAAATCAATAAGAAGATCCGCCTGTGCGGTTGAGGTAATGAGACCGGTTGACACGGCATCAAACTTAAAACCGAGTTCACGCCATACGCGGATGGAATCACGCATGTAGTCCGTGGTGTCCTGAATTCTGAATTTACCGTATTCCAGCGTGTTTGAAACCAGAGCCGTTGGAAGATTGTAAATATGGTACCCCATATTGGTAAGTACCGGAATCATGGCTGAAAGAGCCACTTTACCGTAACCGCAAATATCATTAATCAGAAGAATCTGTTTGCTGCTGGTCATATCGTTATCTCTGTCCTGATGCGGTAACGGATGATTCCGGACCGCAGATGTTCCCCAAAAACAATTGGCAGACGACGGCAATCAGTCACAGCCGCACCTGCACTTCAATTCTGCCTGCATTATTGCACATCGCTTTTTTTTGATCAATCACACATTCCGTTTATCGGAAAATAACCGGGCCTCCCCGGGAAGGACATCCGGGGAGGCCCGCTGATTTCAGAATACCGTCCTTGAAGAGCGGTATTAACGCAAGTCGGATTTAGAAATCAAAATCAAACTTGTATACTGCATCCACTGCCTGTTCGATGGAGCTTAGGGCTTCTATGTAGAATCTCGGAAACATCTCGTAACGGATACGGAATTCAGACACGGCGTTGTATATGCCGTAGCCGTAAGCCACCTGAACCTTAGGAAGTATATAGGCTGAAACCTCCACGGAGGTATCATCACCCTCACCCTTGGAATCCAGGGACATTTCCTCGAGTCCCATAACCTCACCCATGCTTCCGAGCACGCTGTTTGTCTGCATCAGGCCCACACCGAGCAGCAGCTGGGTAGCCATGTCACTGCTGCCGTTGGTCTGATCAAGTCCGCGTCCGCGGAGCAGGTATGAAAGAGCCTCACTCTGATTCATTTCAGGACGGGAGAAAATCTTTACGTTCGGACTGTTGGCATTGCCTGACACGTTAATACCTACGGTTACGTTGTCATCCTCCATTGACTGAGGATTCCTTATGGCTCGGATATTGAGGTTCGGACTTGACGGATCACCGATAAAGGCAATCACACCCTGCTCAATCAGCAGATTCTGCCCGTAAGCCCTGAAGGTACCGTCCTCAAGTTCAATCTTACCGAGTACGGAAAGAGGCTTGTTGGTACGCTGTCTTACCTTCAGAGTCCCCCCAAGCTTGGTCTTCAGGCCAAGGGCGTTAATTCTGATTTCAGGTCCGAGCTTCACGTTTACACTCATGAGGAACGGCAGCGTATACTGTTCCTCTTCCACCACCAGACCGTCCTTGTCTTTGGTATATTCGGTTATGTCTGATGATGCGGATACGGAGCTTGCAGGCAGATCCTTTATTCTGATCCTGGCTGACGGAACCTCCACATCACCGCTAATACTGCTATACCTGTCGGTGAACTTACCCTTGAGATCAAGCTTCACGAGTGCATCGCCATACCCCATGAGCTGAATCGGCAGTTCATCTGTCTTAACGGCTATCGTTGCCCTGAAGCCGTTTTCCCAGGATATCTGACCATTGACGTTACCGTACTTTTCATTGAAGCTGAAACTTGAATTTACCTGAGCACTCCGGCCGTCCACATCCATCGTGGTGTTAATGTGCTTAATGGAGCCGATGCCTGCTGCCGGATTGATGCTCATTTCGTTAATCTTCAGCTGTCCGTAGAAGGCTGGATTACCCAGACTTCCGGCATAGCGGCCGTGGGCGTTCAGTATGCCGTCTGATGAATTGATGTCTTCTGAGAATTTCTGCAGCATAATCATGTTGAGAGCAGTAATGTCAAGACTGCCGCCAAGTGTCTGTTCGGATGAAAGATGATTAATGTTCAACAGACTGTTAATGCTGCCCAGCTTGCCGAAATCGGCAACAAGAGAGGTTTTAAGGTTGTCGTTGCGGAAATCCGCGGTAAATCCCAGATTTTTAATGTCCAGTCTTTCCCTGTTGTAGTAGAGAGCATTAGCCCCCTCCTTCAGCTTAACGACGGCAAACGGACTGTTACGGTCAAGACCTGCATGGACATGAATTCCCAATGGCCTGTCAATCATGAAGCCGGCTGGCAGGAATTTCTTAAAATGCATCATATCAAGTTCAGGAATATCCAGGCTGATTTCAGATCTGGCTGACGAATAACGGCCTTCGGAAATGTTAATCTTCACGTCATTCACAAGCCAGGTGTGAGAGAGTATGACTGCGGAAAATTCAGGCTGCAGCTTAAGTCTGAAGTTTACCGGGTTCTTCAGTCCGACGGATATGTCCCTTGCCCTTGCCCTGGCACTGAAATCCTGCAGGGTACCGGTATAGAGGTCACGCCCGCTGTTCATTCCGCCGTCAAGCCTCAGACTGACGGGGCCTGCCATGCTGTCGGTCTTAACCTTAAGCGTATGCTTAGCCTCGCTGCCGCTGAAGGTAACATCAAGATCCTTAATGAAGGAGTTCTTACCCTTTCTAAGCTCTTCCATGTAGAGTCTCAGTCTGCTGTCGGTAAGAACCAGATCCTTAAAGGAAGCCTGAAGATCCAGATCGGTGTTCGCCACATGGAAATGATGTGCCACGAACTCGTTGGCAAAGGCCTTCAGGGAAACAACCGGAGAATAAAGCTCTCCGTCAATCTTCAGGGTACCATTGATTACACCGTAATACTCAGGGAATATGGTGCTTATGTCCTGAAGATCAATGTTTACCAAAATGTCAGCCTTTTTATTGATTTTTCCGGAAACATCCACACTGTTGTCATTGCCGAGGACCAGATGAACGCCTTCTATTATCCCCTTGAGGGAAGAATTCATCTCAAATTTGCCGGAAGTAAGAGAGAGAGGATATCCGAGAATCTCTCCGGATGCACCGAGACGCGACAGTCTGACGAACCATTCATCAAGACTCTGGTAATGTACGTACGGGGTAATCCCGAGTTTGAAATGTCCTTCGTACTCAGGCAGATATCTCCCGAGATCAACAATGTCGGCATCGAGTTTTCCGTCAAAGGAATACTGCCCCTGCCAGATGGCCTTTCCCGAAAACGAAACTTTGTCTCCGACTTCAGAGGTTGCCTCAAACTTACTGACGTCAATTGAACCGAAGTCGGTTACGAACCCGGTACTGAGATTCAGGACCGGGTAATCATGCACGATGATCCCCATTCCGTCAAAGGTGGCGGCAATCTCCCTCAGGGATCCGTCAGCATGAAACTTAACGCTGTCGGCAGCATAGTCAATGTTTTCGGAATCAAGCGGCCAGAACGCATGCTTAACGTCAATGTCGGCATTAAACGGAAGTCCCGGAGCCAATACGTTGCTTCTGGCTCTTATGTCTGCATCAATTGAGCCCCTGACATGCAGCGCGGAACTGAGATCTGCCAGATCACCGACAACATTGACTTCCAGAGTATGGTTATGAAGCAGACCGTACCATTCCTGATTATTGGATGAGGCCTGTAAATGAGCTTCTATCGGATAATACCCGTCAAGGGTCATGTCACTGTCCTGGAGTTCGGCATGCCCCAGTTCATGATCTATGTACAGGCGATCCACATGAATGTCTGGACCGATGAAAGTCATCTTGAATCCGCCGCTGAAAATTCCGGTATCAAATGAATCCATATGGTATCTTGAATTTTTCAAGGTTACCTTTTCGACGTAAAGATCAAAAGGCAGAATAACCGTATAAAGAGGCTGAATTCTGGCCTCAATCTCCTTTCGGTCATACGGATCATTCAGCATGGCCTCAAGCTCCGTAACCTGATCCTGTTCCGCTCCTGAGCTCACGGCATCTGAAGTTTTATCCGCTTTTTCCGCAGCTGCAGCAGTGTCAGCAGTCTCTGACGTCCCTGCGACAGAATCGCCGTCTGCCACTGAAGACTCATCGGACTCCGTAGCGGAAGCGGCATTATCTTCGCCGTTCAGCTCATCAGTGTTTACGTTTCGGGATGCATATTCAGGATGAAGTGAAAGAAGAGAATCATAGGTTATCTCCTCACCGCCTGCCCTCATTGCCAGCAGAGCCTCACGATCCTCTCCGTGAAGCAGTGAATCACCGTAAGTGATAGACAGATAGTCAACATTGAGAACCGTGTGGTTCATGGAGGCTGAGGCCTCACATTTCTCCACGGCCACGTCAATGATGTCGGAGAGCATCAGGAAGCGATCGATTTCAATATTCTTTACACTGAGGTTTACCGGCATGTCCAGAACAAATCTTTCTCCGTTATCCTCCTCAGCCTGTTCCGTCTCCGGTGCTTCAGGGACGACATTCGGGGCTGGCATGTATATAAGCGTAGGATCCGGCTCCGGTGCGGATTCTCTTATTCTTACCATATCCCCCTGCTCATTCTGGGCAAATGAATAATTTTCGTAAAGACGTCTTTCCAGAAATTCTCCGATTACGGGAAGATTATCCGGTCTGTTGCCAAGAACCAGTAGCACGTCTGAGGTTTTAAGATATCTTACGTTGAGCTGACCGTACAGCAAATCCCAGACGGAGTACTTAATCTCCAGATTACCTGCTCCGACATGAATGGTATCCTCGATATCAAGCCTGAAGTTCTTCATGCGGAAGCCGTTGGCAAGATTACCGTCGGACATCTCGCCGTCAAGACCGGAAACAGTTCCCTTCACGCGGTTCCACAGAAATTCCGAGCCCGTATGGGTAAAAAAGAAAAACCCCGTTAATACAATCAGAATACTCAGCAGTGAAAAAAACACCACGGTGAACCATTTGAATAATTTCAACAGAATGGTTCTGATTCTGCCCGGGGACTTTTTAAGTACCTCCGGTACATTTTTTTCACTGTCTTCCAATGGTTTTTCTGGATTCTGCATAACTGTTAAACCTAAACCGCTGTCTGAGCCCAAAACTTAAATTCAAATCACTAGATATCCGGACCTATACCGAAATGCAAATGGAACGGAATGTGTGTTTCAGACACGCCGAAGCCGAGATCCACCTTAATAAGTCCGATTGGCGTTACGTATCTTATACCTGTACCCACACCTACCACGGTATTGTCGCTCTTATAATTATTTGTTGCCTGACCGGCATCAATAAACCATGCAGAGCGCAGATCCTCTATTACCGGAATCTGAACTTCCGCAGACCCCGTGGTCATGTAACGTCCGCCTGCAAGCTTGCCGGTTCTGTCCCTGTCTGAAACGGTCTTGTAACCGAAACCTCTCACGGAATTGTCACCGCCCACGAAAAATCTGTATGAAGGAGGAGCGCTCTCGGCGTCAGGACCGACATTTACCCCCTGCTCAAAGCGCATCAGGAATCTGGAATCGCGGGTAGGACTGAACATCCACTTCGCTGATGAATACAGCTGAACAAACGTCACGTCAGCACCAATGTTTTTAGCGGAAGTGGCGACCCTGAAGTTATAATTTTCACCGACTCTGGCATCAACACGAGGGAAGGCTCTGGCAAAATTAACCCTGAGATTAGGTCCTATTGTCCATGCGTTTCCTTTTTCCATGCCCTGGGTATAATCTTCATACTGAACGTTAAAACCGTAATCAACTGACCACGGGCGATGTTCCTTGGTCACGTAATGCGCCTGGAACGATGTCACGTCATCCTTGGTATCGTTCAGCTCATCATGAGTCTGCTGCGCCTGCAGATAGAAATAATCGGTAAGAGGATTTCTGTAAGGTATCTTATATCTTACGAGAAACTCCTGCTTAACCTGAGACATCTGCAACTGCATGATCAGGGAATCCCCTCTTTCATTAAGAAGAGGCATATTCCATCTGACCTTTCCGCGAACACCTTCATCGGTGGCATAGCCTATACCGGTTTCGACCACATTGAATTTCTTTCTCTTGAGATGGATATTTATCGGTACCTCATAATCCTCGGTTTCCTCAAGAACAGGATGTACCTCGGCATCGGCAAAGTATCCCGTATCATACAGATTACCGCTTACCCGTGAAATCCTTTCTGTATTGAATCTGTCACTCGGCTCAATATCCACAACAGGTTCTATGGCCGGAACATACTGGGTATCCCCGGTATATGATACTGCTCCGAATCTGTATCTCTTGCCGCTGTTGAACACGAGGTACACTTCCGCACTGTTTTCGGTAGGATCCACGTATACGTGGGATTTTATGAAATGAGAATCGAAGTAGCCGCGGGTAAGAGCTGTGGTCATAACCCTGGCCTTTATTGTTTCGTAGGCATCGTGAGACAGGATCGTATAAGGCTTCAGCTTGTTTTCTCTGAATACCCTCATGAACCCGGGATCGGTCAGTGCCTCCCCCAGCACCTCGATGTGCGTATCCTTTATCCATACCGGCTTACCGAGATCAACGTGCACGTAAAGAACAGAGGAATTCTTTGATTTAAAGGTCATCTTTATGACCGGACGGTAGTACCCGTATACCTTTACGGCGCTCTTTACCTTTTCTTCAATTTTATAAACAGATGAATGATGGGTATTGAAGCTTATGCGCTTTAATTCAGGAAGTGTTGAAAGATAGGCCTCTATATTATCCCTTACCTTGCTCCTGCGGCATTCAACCCTGTATTTTACAGCACGGTTAAGAACCTCTTCAGGAACACCTTCATTAAGATCCTCTTCCTGACGGGTATATTCATTCTTAAACTCAATCTGTCTGTGCACGTTATAATCAGCGTCGTACGCGGTATCTGCAAAACAGTTTCCGGCACCGCACAGCAGCAGAAAAGAAAGAAATAAAAAAAGGTAAAGACGAGATATCATCTTATCGCCTTCAACTCCATGTGTAACTCATTATCCAAATCATAACGTTTAGGAAGTTCGCACCACGTCTGAAAAACATGACTGATTCATTCTGATTTCTCCGCCCGTATTACCGCAGATAAATATTAACCGATATTTCTCAGAATACACAAAGAATCCCCGTACCATGCATGATACGGATGTCGGGACATTACGCACGAACCCCTTATAATAATAGCCCACGATATCTGATAAAACCATACGAAACGGCATTTAATGAGATATCTATCCTAACTTGACTGAAATTAAAAGGTTTTCTGGACAATCTTTAACCATATACGGTCCTAATCCGGAATATTGCAAAAGTCTTAAAAGAAAAACATAATGCATTCATTCCCTGTAATACATTACACACTGTCCCAAAATCCACCGTGACTTCAGCTGTTATTCCCAACTTACCTGTTCAGAAAAATAATTAGTGACAGCAATAAATATGCTTTGATTCCCTGATTCGGCAGGCAGCCATGTAAGTCATAAATTCTTAGGCCTCATATCCGTTCAGTAACAGATCCATATAATAAAAAAGTATCTGGACGTGCTCTTACAGGTGATGTATTCTTTCACAGCACATACAAAAATTCTTATTGCAATTTTTTTGCATTATGCCAATGTTATGTTTTTAGAAAAATATAAAATAAGCAACATAAATAACTGAATATACTGTTAAAATTTAAATAAAAAACATAATATTACAGATGATTGCCTTGTTCTAACCGTTTTTATGGGCAAAAACCACGCAGGTTAGAAACGTGAACAACGCCTGATTTTACTGAACTTTCAGTTGCATGAATATTTTTTATATGATAATTTTCGCATGCTGATTATCAGGTTAGAAAAACAGTACCGTAAAACCCTTGATAATAAAGGCCTCAGAATGTTTACTATTGCAGAGGCGGGCCCTCGCTTAGAGGGATTGAAACCCTCTTCGTACTCGCAGCAATTTCCCGGAAAGTAGAATTGCAGAGGCAGGCCCTCGCTTAGAGGGATTGAAACTGCAGTTCCTGCAACTGTTTGATACTTGGATTAGTAAATTGCAGAGGCGGGCCCTCGCTTAGAGGGATTGAAACTATTAAATTCCAAACTTAGATGTATCAACGTTATTTACATTGCAGAGGCGGGCCCTCGCTTAGAGGGATTGAAACGTGTAAGCTGAATTACCATACATGAACAGGTTTACGCCATTGCAGAGGCAGGCCCTCGCTTAGAGGGATTGAAACATTTCGTTAAGAATCAGAATGTAACCATACTTCATGATTGCAGAGACATGCCCACGCTTAGAAGGATTGAAACAATAACATCCAGTTCAAATTTTCTTTGGTTGGATGCAATTGCAGATGCAGTCTTCCAAACAGACCTTTTAACGCAATGCCACGCATTCAAAATGAAAGAACGGAATTCCGGAATTAATAAAAACAGGCCTCACAACGCTAATGTAATGAGACCTGTCTCTGATAGTCCGGCATCATAAACAGTGCCGGTATACTAAGTATATTTATTTTGTGTAGAAAGGACATGTTCTGACGAGAACCCTGTCCATGTGATCCGTAATGCCTGCTGATGCCAGCTTTTTCACAACTTCATCACTCATGGCATAAATAAGGGTATATTTGTAGAACTTATGCTTTGAATCGTAATATCCGTTAACGGCACCATTTCCCCTAAAGCACTTTGCCTCAAAGCGATATATGCGATCTTCGGTTTCCTTTGGTTCTGATGAGATGTTGCCCTGACTGTCAATAAACGTTACTGAACTGCATCTCTGCTTCATATCCTTAAACGTAACGGTAAAATCCTCAAGAGACGGTCTGCTTACTGTTTCAACCGTAATCTGATATTCTTTAGGATGCATGTCATCCAATTCAACTGAACATATACCCTCGTTATCAAATTCACCGCTTGACACATTAAATCTATGACCGCCGAAATCATAGTTTGCCGCAGGTTCCGAACCTTCTCCAGCATAAAGAGAGGTTGCACACACGGCAGAAAGCATTACGGCAGCAGTCGCTGACTTAAAAAAATCTCTCATACATCCCCAATAAACAACACCGGAACACTTATCACGGGAAACAGTCAGATTAAACACGTCCTGGTCTGAACTCCAGACACTCTGTTCAGACATCAGCCAGACGTAACATCTTTCAGTAACGCTCCCGAACTGATTTCCGAAAATTCTAACACATCGGCAGGATTACACAATTTTAATTTTCAGAATTTACGATCATGTACTGACAGACGCCTGATTCAGAAAAAACAAATAAAAAAGGAATGCCCTGAGGCACTCCTTTTACTCTATATCAGATAACGTCTGATACCCTTGGATTACTTCTTGATGTTAAGTCCTGAATGAACCAGTTCATGAAGTTCCTGGATTGAATGAACTGAAGCAGTTTCATCAACCTTGGTATCGTTGGCCATGCATGAAGCAAAAGCAGCATTCATGGTGGTGGTATAGGTTACCTTGTACTGAAGAGCACCGCGACGGAGAGTCTTGGAGTCTTCAATTGCCTTTCTGCCTTCAGTGGTGTTAATGATGTAGTTATACTCATTACTCTTCATGAAGTCCAGAATGTTAGGTCTGCCTTCGTATACCTTCTTAACCTGACGGCAAGGGATGCCGGCAGCGGAAAGAACCTGATAGGTACCATGAGTTGCGTCAATGGTAAAGCCTTCGTTAATAAGTCTCTTACCGAGTTCAGGCAGGCGGTGCTTGTCTGAATTTCTTACGGAAAGCAGAACATGACCGTTTCTCTGAATCTTTGAGTTTGCACCGAGCTGAGCCTTGGCAAACGCTTCTGGGAAGGTTCTGCCGATACCCATAACTTCACCGGTTGATCTCATTTCAGGTCCGAGCAGGGGGTCAACACCTGGGAACTTGTTAAATGGAAGAACTACTTCCTTTACAGAGTAGTATGAAGGAATAACTTCCTTGGTTAAACCCTGTTCTTCAAGTGACTGACCTACCATGATACGGGCTGCAACCTTGGCAAGAGGTACACCGGTAGCCTTTGACACGAACGGAACGGTACGTGCGGCACGAGGGTTTACTTCGATGAGGTAAACTTCGTTTTCACGAACTGCGAACTGGGTGTTCATAAGACCTACTACGCCAAGTTCAAGAGCAAGCTTTCTTACCTGATCACGAATCTTGTCCTGAATTTCAGCACTTAACTGATATGGAGGAAGAGAGCAACTTGAGTCACCAGAGTGAATACCGCACTGTTCGATATGTTCCATGATACCGCCGATTACAACGTTCTTACCGTCACATACGGCATCAACGTCAACTTCGGTTGCACTGTCAAGGAACTTGTCCAGAAGTACAGGAGATTCGTTTGAAACCTTAACGGCTTCCTTGAAGTAACGACGGAGGTCAACTTCATCATAAACGATTTCCATTGCACGGCCACCGAGCACGTATGAAGGACGAACAACCAGAGGATAAGTAATCTTCTTGGCTTCTTCAACAGCTTCTTCAAGAGCGAATACGGTAGCGTTCTTAGGCTGTAACAGATGTAATCTGTTAACACACTGCTGGAAACGTTCACGGTCTTCCGCACGGTCGATTGCATCAGGGCTGGTACCGATAATAGGCACACCGGCCTTTTCCAGAGAAAGGGCAAGCTTTAACGGAGTCTGACCGCCGAACTGAACGATAACGCCGTCCGGATTTTCAACACGGCAGATTTCCAGTACGTCTTCGAGGGTTACAGGTTCGAAGTAAAGTCTGTCTGAAGTATCGTAGTCGGTTGATACGGTTTCAGGGTTACAGTTAACCATGATGGTTTCGTAACCGTCATGACGTAAAGCCATGGCTGCGTGTACACAGCAGTAGTCGAATTCGATACCCTGACCGATTCTGTTAGGACCGCCGCCGAGAATCATGATCTTCTTCTTGTTTGAAGGAGCTACTTCTGATTCTTCATCGTATGATGAGTACATGTATGAAGTATTGGTTGAGAATTCTGCAGCACAGGTATCAACACGCTTGAATACTGGAAGCACGCCGAGTCTGTTACGTAACTTTCTGATTTCTCTTTCAGTGGTACCAACCAGCTTGGCGATTCTGATATCAGAGAAGCCCTTGCGCTTGATGGCACGCATGAAATCTTCATCAAGACCTGAAATACCGAGTTCAACAATCTTTTCTTCGTACTTGATGAGTTCTTCGATCTGAACGAGGAACCATGGATCGATATCGGTATGATACTGAACTTCTTCAAGGCTCATGCCGAGACGGAAAGCATCACCGATGTACCAGATACGGTGAGCGCCGGCATCTTCGAGCTCGTGTTCAATGGTGGTACGAGCATCTTCAGCATCAAGCTTAACAATAGGATCGAGACCGCTCTTACCGATTTCAAGACCGCGGAGAGCCTTCTGCAGTGATTCCTGGAAATTACGGCCGATTGCCATAACTTCACCTACTGACTTCATCTGAGTGGTCAGACGATCATTTGCCTGCGCAAACTTTTCAAAATTGAAACGAGGTACCTTGGTAACAACGTAGTCAATTGAAGGTTCGAATGATGCAGGAGTCTTGCCTTCGGTAATGTCGTTCTTGAGTTCATCAAGGGTGTAACCCACGGCAAGTTTTGCGGCAATCTTTGCGATTGGGAAGCCGGTAGCCTTTGAAGCGAGAGCTGATGAACGAGATACGCGAGGGTTCATTTCAATGATGACCATGCGGCCGTCCTTCGGATTGATACCGAACTGAACGTTGGAACCGCCGGTTTCAACACCGATTTCTCTCAGTACCGCCATGGAGGCGTTACGCATAATCTGGTATTCCTTATCAGTAAGAGTCTGAGCAGGAGCTACAGTTATGGAGTCACCGGTATGGATACCCATAGGATCGAAGTTTTCGATTGAACATACGATAATGCAGTTGTCGTTACGGTCACGTACAACTTCCATTTCGTATTCCTTCCAACCGATTAATGATTCATCAATCAGAAGTTCATGGGTTGGAGAAAGATCCAGACCTCTGTTACAGATTTCTTCGAATTCATCAGGGTTGTAAGCAATACCGCCGCCTGAACCGCCCATGGTGAATGATGGTCTGATGATACATGGGAAACCTACTTCCCTCTGTACGGCCCATGCTTCTTCCATGCTGTGAGCGATACCGGCCTTAGGACAGCTTAAACCGATGTTCTTCATCGCCTTGTCGAAACGTTCACGGTCTTCCGCCTTATCGATTGCATCAGCGGTTGCACCGATCATTTCAACGCCGTACTTCTTCAGCACACCGTTGTTTTCGAGGTCAAGGGCACAGTTAAGTGCGGTCTGACCGCCCATGGTAGGAAGGATCGCATCCGGTCTTTCCTTTTCAATAATCTTTTCGACTACCTGCCAGGTAATTGGCTCGATATAGGTTGCATCAGCCATTTCCGGGTCAGTCATGATGGTAGCAGGGTTTGAGTTAACCAGAATTACGCGGTAACCTTCTTCCCTTAAAGCCTTACAGGCCTGAGTACCTGAGTAATCGAATTCGCAGGCCTGACCAATTACTATTGGACCTGCACCCAAAATAAGGATGCTTTTTATGTCTGTACGCTTTGCCATTTACTTACCCTGACGATTTGCCTTAATTAAATCTATGAAATGATCGAATAAACCTGCCACGTCATGAGGACCTGGGCTTGCTTCAGGGTGACCCTGGAAGCTGAATGCAGGCTTATCGGTGCGTTCAATACCCTGTAAACTGCCATCGAAGAGAGATACGTGAGTTACCTTCAGGCATGAAGGGAGAGTATCCTTGTCTACGGCAAATCCGTGGTTCTGAGATGAAATCATTACGGTATTGTCGGCAAGATCCTTTACAGGATGGTTTGCACCGTGGTGACCGAACTTCATCTTAACGGTCTTGGCGCCACTGGCGAGACCGAGAAGCTGATGACCGAGACAGATACCGAATGTAGGAATGTTGTGATCAAGGATTTCCCTGATTGCATCCTGAGCATAGGTACATGGTTCCGGATCTCCCGGACCGTTTGAAAGGAATACGCCGTCCGGATTCATTGCGAGAACTTCAGAAGCAGGAGTTGTTGCCGGAACAACGGTTAAACGGCAGCCTCTGTCAGCAAGCATTCTTAAAATATTTCTCTTCACGCCGAAATCGTATGCCACAACGTGATAAGGTAAATCTTCAGCCTTCTGTTCCTTGTGACCGTTACCGAGTGACCAGGTACCCTGAGTCCATTCATACGGAGCTGCGCAGGTTACTTCCTTCGCAAGGTCCATTCCCTTAAGTCCAGGAAATTCTCTGGCGCGGCGTAAGGCCTCTTCTTCATTCAGATCATCACATGATAAAATGCAACCGGCCTGAGCACCCTTTTCACGGAGGATTCTGGTAAGCTTACGGGTATCGATGTCACAGATACCTACTACATTGTGCTTAACGAGATAATCTGAAAGAGAGCTCTGACTTCTAAAGTTAGAAGCTAACAGAGGAAGATCGCGGATTACTAAACCCTGAGGATGAATTTTTGGAGACTCCTCATCTTCTTCGTTACAACCATAATTACCGATATGAGGATATGTGAGTGTTACTATCTGTCTGGAATATGAAGGATCGGTCAAAATTTCCTGATATCCAGTCATTGAAGTATTGAATACTACTTCACCTACGGCGCAGCCTTTAGCGCCAAATGAAACACCCCTGAATACTGTGCCATCTTCCAACACTAGTAATGCAGAATGAGTCAAGATGACCTCCGGAATACTTATTTTTACTACTTTATGAAATAAAATTTCTGTTATTGGGCATAAAAGAATGCGTCAATAACAAAAATCTTGTTAAATCTTAAGCATTTTATACTATTAACTATTTTTATCAAGATAAAAATGCAAACCGCTTCACGTTTTATGTTTTTTTGAACGACAGTCGAAACAGTTAAACCATACTCGGATACGTTTTTCCGACTGTTTGTAAAAATGAAATGTGGATACACTGAAAGACGGAACGTCAGACCGAATATCAGATAACGATCCGTTTCATGCTCCGCACATGAAAACAATCCGGAAATCCGGCTCCTGCGGGAGCTCACCGAATTTCCGGATTCACTGTCTGCGTATGACTTACGGGCTGACAGCAGACGGATTCAGATTACTTGTAAAAAGCAAGAACAGCTCTGTAGAGGCTGTAAATATCATACTTTGCAGCCAGCTCAAACGGAGAATGCATTGCCAGAATAGGCACTCCGAGATCAACTACATTAATGTCGAACCTTGCAATGTAAAGTGCAACTGTTCCGCCACCGCCGGCATCCACTGCTCCGAGTTCACCAATCTGCCAGCTTACGTTGTTTCTGTCAAAAATACCGGTCACGAGAGCCATCAGCTCGGCACTGGCATCATTGCTTCCGGACTTACCTCTGGCACCGGTGTATTTTGTGATTACGCAGCCCTTGTTCAGCTGACAGCTGTTCTGTTTGTCGTAAACACCGGCAAACACGGGGTCATAAGCGGCATCAACATCGGTTGAGAGAGCATTTGAGGCACGTAATACCGTATTGACGTTACCGCCCATAACCTCGGTAAGATCCTCGATGAAATTGAGCATGAAGTCTGAGCTCATGCCTGTAGGACCGTATGAACCGATTTCCTCCTTATCCGCAAAAACTGTAAGAGTGGTAAATTCAGGCTTTTCGGTCTCAAGCTCTGCCATGAAGGCACCAAAGGCACATACGCGATCGTCCTGACCGTATGATCCCACAAGACTTCTGTCAAGCCCCACGTCTCTTGCATTATATGCAGGAACAAGAGAAAGCTCGGCAGTTAGGAAGTCCTTTTCGGTAAAGCCGTATTTTTCATTCAGGAGACGCAGAAGGTTAAGCTTTACCCCTTCCTTTATTTCCTCTTCCTCATCATCGATGAAAGGAATGGTTGCGGCGATTGCCCTAAGTTCTTCCCCTTTTATGCCGTCCTTGAGCTTGCGTTCATTCTGCTCCTGTCCGAGATGAGGAAGAAGATCGGTAATATAAAGAACCGGATCAGCAGGATCTTCACCTACGGATACATTAATTGATGATCCGTCAGGTTTTACCACCACGCCGTGAAGAGCCAGAGGAATTGTCACCCACTGGTACTTTCTGATACCGCCATAGTAATGGGTCTTAAGATAAGCTATGCCGCTGTCTTCAGAAACAGGAAAAGGCTTAAGATCAAGCCTTGGGGAATCGACATGTGATACGGTAATTCTTAAACCGTCATTTATCGGTCTTGAACCGACGGTACACATAATGAGGGATTTCTTTCTGTTTACGAAGAAGAGCTTGTCTCCCTGCTTAAGCTTTCTGGTTCCCTTTTTCAGTTCTTCGGCCACGGAACCGAATTCAACATAACCGTAATCCTTAAGGAATGAACCGGCATAGTTTACAAATTCCCTTTCCGTCTTGCAGTTATCCAGATAAACCTTATACTTTTCGGCAAAAGCATTTACGGCTTCTGCCTCATTGTCCTTGTTTTTATAGGCTGCAGGGAAATCCCATAACAGCTCTTTCTGCAGATTCTTTGCTTCAGACATAATTTTTTCTCCTGAATTGGTTTCACATATAAAGACATGGGGACTGTTCTGAACGTAATCAAGTAAAAAAAACATCAGCCCTTTAAAACCGGGGTTCCGCCGTCAGTATCAGCACAAACCGCCTGATTCTTCGACACGGGACATAAGCCTTATTTTCAGTATAACCGAGCACTTATTCTACATTATTATATGTTTTGTTTAATATTCACCGACTCCTAAAAATAATAAGTTTACAGGTATCACATTTTTATAAAAGGTGCTATAATCCGCGCCATCATGAATAACACATGATATCTATTTCATAATAATTACAAATATATATTTATCTCCTTTTGGAAACTTACATGAAAAACAAATTAATATTCTCAACCCTACTGCTGAGCTCTACGGCTCAGGCGGGAATTTCCGCAGTTGATGCCGAACATCATATCGGGGAGTTCCAGACCGTGTGCGGTTATGTGGCCGATGTGGTTCCGGGAAGACATCAGACATTCATCAACTTTGACAGAAACTATCCGAATCAGACCTTCACCGTTTACATTAATCAGAACGGTTACGGTAACCTGCATAAATTCAAATCAAAGCACGTATGTGCCGACGGCGTGATTACCAGGTACAAAACCACTCCTGAAATTGTCAATCCGGACAGTATCTACATCCAGTAAGTTAAGAATTATACTTACATGATTGCAAAAAGAGCGAACACTGCGGTGTTCGCTCTTTTTTATACCCTGTCGGTTTCCGGAACCGGAAAACGCTTAAATGTGAGATAATCCGGCCGGAAATACCCTGTCTTAAAACACTATTTTCTTATGCCTGACTGGAACAGGTCGTGAATGTTGAAGGCCCCCACAACCTTATTATCGTCATCAACGACAACTAGTGCGGTAATCTTTTTCTCCTCCATGAGAACAAGCGAATCATACGCCATCTGATCAGGCTTTACCGTGTAACAGCCCTTTCTGATGAAATCACTTACAAGAGCAGTTCTGAAATCAAAACCGCGTGTAAGCGCTCTTCTGATGTCACCGTCTGTAAATACGCCGTAAAGTTTACCATCCTTATCAAGCACGATGACAAAGCCAAGTTTCTTCTCACTGACCTCGAGAACAGCCTCACCAAGAGTGTTGTCGAGTCCGGTGAACGGAATCTCTGCGCCCACGTGCATTACATTTTCGTTATGCACGAGAAGCCTGCGTCCGAGAGCTCCGCCGGGATGGCTTGCCGCAAAGTCAACCGGAGTAAAATTATTTCTTTCGGCAAGTGCAATGGCCAGACCATCGCCCAAAACCATGGTGGCAGTTGTGCTGGAGGTAGGTGCCAGATTAAGCTTTCCAGCCTCTTCGGTAATGTAGGTACACAGGTGTACGTCTGAAATCAGCGCCATGGATGACTGAGGCTTAGAAGTTATGGTGATAATCTTAATTCCCCTGCTCTTTACGATAGGCAGAATGGTCATGATTTCGGAGCTTTCTCCGGAATGGGAGATTGCTATCACCAGATCCTTTTCCTGAATCATGCCGAGATCACCGTGACAGGCTTCTCCGGGATGAACGAAAAACGCAGGTGTTCCGGTGCTTGCCATGGTGGCCGCTATCTTTGAAGCCACATGACCTGATTTGCCCACACCGGTAACTACTATTTTACCTTCACATGACTGAATCAGATCCAGAGCCTTCTGATACTCAGGCTCATCAAGATGACCGGCCATAACCTTAAGATGTTCTATTTCCTTTTCCACTACTTCTTTAATGGTATTCATCCGAATTCCCTACTCAGTATAAAAATCCTGTTCTGATTGTACCATAACGATAACGCACCTGTATCAACGCATTGCAAAATGCCGGATAAAACAAGGTAAATTCCGCTGAATTGAAATGATTTTTCCGGATTAACGGTACTGAAGGCATATTTACCTGCAGCGTATGACTTCACTTACTTAATATGAAAACGTTTCATGTTTTAACAGATAAAAATTTATTTGTTTTTGATGCCAAAATATTAACAAATAAAACACATTTAATATACAATATTACGGCCATGATATGGCCAACAATTTAGAAATTATGATTAACACATTGATTTTTCAATCGGGATAACAACATGAAAAAAACATCACTGCTGTGTGCCCTGGCTTCATCCGTCATTATCTCCGGATGCGCAGGTACACATCTTTCAACTGAGGAAGTTCATCAGTTCAGTCTGAATCACGACACCGAAGCTACTGTAAAATCAAAGCTCGGGGAGCCTTGGGAAACATTCAAGGCCGTAAATGAGGACGAAATGAAGGAGGCGATCTCAAATCTGCCGGAAATCAATACATCAGACTACATTCACAGACTTGGCGTATACACATTCAGTTTCAGTCCTTTACTCAGCCACGATAACGCATATTTTGAGCTTAACATTTTTGCATACACACCTAACGGAGTTCTGCAAGACGTAGCCGAATACACTTGTTTTACTCAAAAGGGATGTGAGGATATTCTTGAATCAGAAAAGCAGAAATACGCCGTTGAGGACTGGAAAAAACTCAATGAGGACGTAAAAGCTCTCATCAAGGATAAAAAACAGAAACAGCTCCTTGCCGAAAAACAGAAAAAAGCTGATGAAGAAAGAAAAAGACGTCTTGCTCTGGCTAAAGCCGCAAACGTAAAAAAGAAGTCGGAAGCCGCATCAGCAGGAACCGTCACTGCAGGAACGGTACAGAAAACTGTAAAAACCGAAACAACCGCAACTCCGGCAGTACCGGCCCCCGCCTCAACTGCTGAACAGCCAAAAACTGCAGTCCGCAGAAACATCAGTCTCTGATGTCCGGCAAACTTTAACACAACAGGTTAGAACAGATTATAAAACGACAAAGGAAAAAACGTGAACATCAGTAAATTATTACCTGCGTTCGGCGCATGCCTGCCGCTTTTTCTCACAGGATGCGGGGATCCGACTCTTGACCTCAGCGGCAATAAGGAAGAACAGAATAAAAGTCTTGTTGACGTGGTGAAAAGCTATGACAGTGAGGACAAGATAGCCTTCCTGTCATGGTACAAAGGCACCGATTCTCAGAACAGGATCATAGACGGAAGAAAAGCTTCCGAAATCATGAAAATCATTAGGGATGACTGGAAGAAAGACTATATCAGCAGTCAGTTCAATTCGAAGCATATCAATTTTCAGATGCACATGCTGTCCGATAACGTCAAAACCGGATGCGAAACACAGGAACCTCAGGAAAACGTTAATCAGCTCGAAATAGAAAGACGCCAGAAAGCCCAAAAGGATGCAGAGCTCTTCAGCAATATCGATTTTTCCTGTGTACTCAATCCTAACAAAGCCCAATCCCTGCTGGTTACCATAAAGAACGGCAACACTCAGTCCCTCAGCAGTTTCTCCCTGTCCGTTGACGACAACTACGCAGGTGAAACCAAAATATCCGGCGGTATTGCTCCGGGGGAAACATCCACACTGGAAGTTGAATCATATGCAGCAAGGAAAATGAAAGAAGGTTATGAATGCCATCTCAGCTCGTTAACCTTCTATGAAGCTGACGGCAGCACATACGGCATCAACGTCTATAATAAATACCATGATCCGTATGTAATCTGGGATCTTCCGGACTATGAGGATTTTGTTAAGGAAAGAACCGCCTACTACGAAGAACTGGCCGGCAAAAAAGAAGCATGTGCAGTTATCGGTGAAGCCACCGGAAAATTATCTGCTGAAGCCATTAAAAAGGCAGAAGTACTTAGTGGCATTTCAATTAATGAGGAGCAGAAATAATGAATATCAGAAATTTTGGTCTTTCACTGACAATATCAGCTCTTCTGTCCGGACTAACTATTCCTGCTTTTGCAGACAGTAACAAAGAAGAAGCAGAACGGGAACTTAAGCAGATCGAAAGCGAATACAAGGCTTTTGAAAAAAAGCTTAAGGAGTCAGAAAACAAAGAAATCAACGCTAGAACGATTTCCAAAATCAAGGCCGCCATGCTTACCTCAGAAAAGGCTCACAATGATGACGTAAAGAAACTAATGGCCTTTTTCGGACCTAACGAAGAATTCACGTCTTTCATAAACAAAACCATGGGCAACATGAGCGATGACGAACTCATCAATGCAGCCAAGGGCGATCTCAGACGCAACATGGAAAATATCGGTGACGTTACTCAGAAAATCAATGATGGTAAGAAGGCAGAGGAAATTCTTGATGCAACTGAAAAGCTGCAAAAGGCAGCCGAAAAGATTGCAAATAATTTTCCGGCACGCAGCTACGATCTGGATGATCTGATTTATCAGGACTATGTAAACAGCAAACTCGGACAGTTAAACGTGAAACTGGATAAAATACCGGATGATCCGAAATCCATTTCCCTTACGTTCAGCAACAAGACCGACCTGCTGTCATTCACGAACATCAGCATGACCATTGAAATCAAGGGCGAAGGAAGGGATGTTCCGTACTATAGTGTTAAAAACATCCAGTATCCTTTCCTCACTCCGTTAAAACCGGGAGAAGAGAGACAGGAAATCATTTCCTGCCGCACCGACTGTCAGAAAGCTTTTTCTCATGAGAACGCCTACGGAGCCATTGACGTTACCGAAAGTTTCACAAGAGTAAAGAACTCCAACCGGTTGCTTTATCTTCGCAAGGCTACGGACTGGGACAAGAGCGTCAATGCTAGAAAGCTGAAGGACATCTCAGAACGCAGGGAAAAGATTGTTGCGGCAGTTAAACTTTACGAAGAGGAAAAGAACAAACTCGAAACTCTGCTCAAGTAAATGATGACAACATTTCCCTCTGAGTTATAACGGAAACGGAATGTCTTAATTGCAAAAATCCGGTCATGCACGCTGATACGACCGGATTTTTTTTGCCTTTTACCGGCACGCCCCCCGTTTCCGCATAATGAATGGTGTTTTCTCCGGAATGCCTTTTTAACCGTACATAAGGTATAACCTTCCTCGTATTTTGAACAGTAAAAACCATCCTTTTTTTGTAAAAAGTCCGCAATAAGTATAAAATACACCTCAAGTGATTAACATTCTGTTTACTGCGTTCATACAGGGTCACAGAGTCCTGACATCCGCGATAAACAGCTAAACCAGAAATCAGATACCCAGAGTTCTGCCATGTATAATAAACCAACAGACAACAGTCAGGACGACATCGCGTCCGAAAACGGCACTGCAGCTGAAGAAACCGTGAAAATCAGTCAGAATCCGGAAAACGAGCCTGCTTCCGCAGGCTCAGAAAAAAATGCTGAAAACCAAACCACACCGCTGAACATCATAAACGAGGATGCGTCTCTCGGCGGCGAGGAACATTCTCTTTATTCCCGTTCTTTCTCCGGAGACAGTGCCCTTCTCAACTTCTTTACCAGATCCTATGAACAGATTTACCTTGAGGAATCATTCTACGGTCTCCTGCTGAGATACGGTCTGCTCATTATTGCCATAATGCTTTCCTGGGGAATTACCGGTTTCATTTCCGATGTTTCCGCGAGATGCACCTTTTCCTTCTTCATAATTTTCATTTTCGGTGCCGTTCCGCGTTTCTTCTACATCAGATACTACCGGGTGTACAGAAACAATGAAATAAAAAACGACTACAGTCCGCATTCATTTACTGACAGACTCATTTATTCAACGCGAAAGAACCTTTCGTCACTTTTCATGTTTCTGCTGTCAGGAGCTATCCTGTTCTACATTCTGGTAGCACATGCCAAAAACGGAGGACTGATCTTCCTGCAGTCATTCATCCTGTTTGCCCTGCTTAATACCGTATTTAATGTTCCGGGATGCAGCAGGCTTATGAAGGCTGACAGCAAAATCAGCTTCTTCAGATTCAACCGACGCTTCGCCGTTGCGCTCATCTGCGGTCTGGCAGGATTCGCCTCAGGTTATTTCCTGTATGAACCTTCCATATCCCTCAAAGAGGCAAACGACATAATCTTCGGTAGCTTTAACGCTGATTACCACAACAATCTGTTCGTAATTCTCATTCAGGGACTGAATTACACTGTTGCGCTTATTGACCTGACACTTTACAGTCTCACAAACGCCACATGGTACGGACTTATGAAAGCCCTGCTCATCGGCATGCCGATGGCCGTGTTCAGTGCACATGTCGCCATGATGCTCGGCATGCTTACCATGCCGTGGGACGAATTCAAAATGATAAACTCCAAGCAGGAATGGGTAAAACAGAGAAAATGTTTCCTTGTCCGCAACTGGAAGACCATTATGCTTCCTCTGTTCATGACCGTATTCATGGTTGCGTTATACGTATTCGGATACCCTCGCTACCAGCAGTATCTGGAAATGGCCAGATTGAGTGCCGCGGGACAGGTGAAGATTGAGGCCGAACTTATCGGCGGTGTCAAATACAAGCTTGGCACCCTTAAGGAAATTCAGTCCATAAAAAACAACGGGCTGAAGGAACTTCACCAGCTTATGACAACAGCCTCAACCGAAATAGACAAGCATTTTGAGGAACTTAACGATTCCGCAGAACAGTTTGTCACATGGTATAAGGCACGAAACAAGCAGTATCCGTTTACCGCCGGAGAAACACAGCTGAAGCAGTCCTTCATAAGCACGCTGAAAATAAGGAATCTTGACAATTCCCTTAACAACATGCGCAAGGACATTGCAAAGTTCGCTGAAGAAATACTCGTTTCAACCAGAGATTCCATCGACAGGGTTCTCGAGGACAACAAACTGCAGAATGAAGAAGGCGTCAAGCAGCTTAAACTCGGTCAGAACATCGATCCTGAGCTTCTCTATGAACTGGACACCGGCACCGGCAAAAACATCTATCTTAAGGGCGACCTGAGACAGCAGATTAACATGCCTAGCACCGAGTCTGTTCTTATCAAGGACTTTGACGATCCTGATTCCGAATGGTTTAACAATGCTTCATCAAAGTCAATGCAGAACATTGAGGATCAGCTGTTCGGAACCAAGACGGAAAATGACGGCAACAACGTGCAGGATCAGGATGAAGAAGGAGAAGGAGCCATCGAAGACCGACTTCTGAAGCATCTCCTGTCCATGCTTTACGCCTGCAGAGCCACAATCACCGAAAGCATGGCCGCTTCCCTTAACATGCCTCTTGAAAACGGAAACAAGAGCGTCAAAAAAGGCAGACCGGTAAACAACGCAATTATTGATGCCGAGTCAGTTACCGCTGACGAGAAGGATCCTGAACCGGAGGACTAAGCTCCGAAACCGGCAGATGCCATACCAAAATCCCGCGTTCAGCACTAGAGTGCGGGATTTTTTATGAATGTTACAAAAGCAGTATAGAAGCCGTAACATACGGCATGCGTACTTTATTGACTAGTCACCGGCAAGCTTTCTGATGAACTCAACGTCAGATGCGTCAGCTTCCTTCGCAAGCCCGCGGTTGAGCTTCTGTCTGAAATCCCTGTCCAGCTCGGACAGGAGTTTATTGGATGATTTTACCTTGGCGGCATTTACGTTCTTCACGCCCTCAATCTCAAAACCATGGGATTGGGATGCCGGCCCGCGATAGGTAAAATATTTCGGGAAAATAAAACCGTTGTCGAAGTTGGCGAACTCATCGACAGCGTAGCGGAAGTCACTTCCCTTGCAGGAGGTAAGAAGCTCCAGCTCCTTATAGTTCTCGTTTGACGGTCTGGTACAGTCGGCATCCTTTACGGAAAGCAGATATCCGGAAAGCCCCTTCACGCTGTGAAAATCAGCAAATCCGATGGCACGGCTCAGAGTACTTTCATCAGGGAAGGCGTATGCATATCGCTTATGGGTATTCTTTTCCGCAGGAACACTGAGCTCCAGCGCATAGAGTGATCTGGCGGGATACTCAACCACCCTCATTTTACGGGAGACACTTCCGCCTTTCTTCCTGACAATATCAAGAATGATGTATTCCCCCGTGGTGAGCATCGTAAATGAAGTACCGTTCGCCGACTTCTTCGTCAGTACGGCATCACCTTCGGTGGAAACATCTTCCGCACCTTCCCTAAGTCTGAAGCTCACGGCATACCCGACATTCCTGGCATTATCAATCTTTTTCATGTCAGGATTACCCAGAGACCCGGCAATTCCGAGTGCCACCAGACTGCATCCTGCGGTAAGCACGGTCAATGAGGCCGCCACAAGACATGACGCCATTCCGGAAAAAACGGAACGTGATTTTCTGAATTTAGAGTCTGTCATCCTAAATCCTCCGGATTAGTTATCCATAAAACAAATACCGATTTACCTAAGTGTCCGGCAGCTTCAGGTCGGGAAACGGAATATTCCGTCTCCGACAACTATTTTACTCAAGACCGAGACCTGACGCATAGGCGTTAAGTGCGGCCATTTCCCTGGAAAGGGCTGATGAAAGTATCGGGAAGCGTCTGAATGTCTTAGGATCGGCACTGTCCCTCTCAATGTGGAATGAGGCAGCTATTCTTTCCCTCTTCCACTGGTTACGGGTATAAAGCCTGTAATACCTGCGGACTGAATTCAGAATGCTCTGTCGGCTCATGCTTTCGGCAAATCGGCTTCTGCAGAGCTCGATAAACACTTCCTTCGGAGTAAGATTACCGTTCTGAGTCAGAGAACGAATCTCATCAAGAAGCGGATACGGCATCAGATCGCTTTCGTCAGTCTGCTCCACCGGACGCAGTTCGGCAGTCGGAGCCTGAGCAACAATGGCACTCATAGAAGCAAGTCTGAGTCTGTCCGCCGCATAAAGACGGTTGTCCTGAACAGACAGTCCCTGTTCCATTATGTAGCGGTTGATTTTCAGCACTCTTGACTTACTGATACCGCCAATAGGTGAAATCACGCCGGAAGTATCGCCGTCCATGGTACAGTATCCCACAGAGGCTTCTGAAAGATTTGAGGTGGCAATGAGAAGCTTGTTTGTGCGGTTGGCAAGCAGCCATATACCCGGTGAACGTACGCGCGCCTGAATATTCTGCAGTGCCAGGTCATCCTTTTCCCAGGTCATAGGATTATCAGGTGTCAGACTGTCGGCAAGCCTTATGTATTCCTTTACGAGTTCCGCAATTGACCAGTGGTTATGGGAGGCTCCGATTTCACAGGCAAGCCCCTTTGCGGCATTGAAGGTTACGTCGCCTGAATACTGGGAGCCCTGGTACAGGGTAACCAGCACCTTCGGCATAATCACGGTTCTGAGATAATCCTCATGTGACATGTTCTCCGGTTTGTCCTCAAAGCGGAGACCGCAGCCGGCCATGGTTTTCATGAAATTTTCGTAACCGTTGGCATTAAGTCCCTCCGCCATGGCATAGTAGACCATGGCGGCGCACAGTGCTGAGTCGGCTCCGCCGCTTAAGCTCAGTGCAAAACCGCCGGTATGGGTCTTACGCATCCAGTCCCAGAGGCCGAGAGCCACCGTTCTGGTAACCGCCTCCTCCTCATTTTCCGGAGCAAGATATACGGCACCGGAAACAGGTGTTGCATCGTTTTCCGGCCCGAAAACACAGTCAGTGAACACCACTCCGTCGGAGTAGGCGTCAGCCACGTTGAGAAGCATGCCTGAAAGCGCCCTTAAATTGCGGTTTACGCGCAGGTCGCAGGAGGCATGAAGAATTCTGTACGGAGTAAAGCTTAACCTTTCACTCACGGCCACAAGCCTGCCTCCGGAGGCAATCATGCAGTCTCCGTCATAAACGGCCCTGCCTGACTCACATCCGAGAAGATTTGCATACACATACACGGTACCGAAGGTTCTTGAGCCCTCAATAATGAAATGTGAACGCTCCTGCTGCTTGCCGATTGCGAAATGGGAAGCGCTCGGATTAAGAATGATGTCGGTATTGCGCAGATAAAGGGAACGACCAGGACGATCGGCCACCCAGGAATCCTCACAGATTTCAAAACCGATACGGACACCGTCGACAACGATCACGATGTCACCGGCAGGAACCTTCTGTCCGGCAAAATCCAGCTCAACTCTGGAACCGGCCTGCCACGGATTGAACCACCTAGGTTCGTAATGAATACCGCTGCGTGCAAGATGCTGCTTAAACACGATACCGAGCACCCTGTCCTTCGTAAGCAGAGCCACGGCGTTATAAAGCTGGCCGCCATCCACGAGATAAGGAAATCCTACGGCAAGATAAGTGTTTTCACGCAATCTTGAGGCCAGTGAAACAACAAGTGAAGGTACCTCGTGCATGATTTCGGATACGTAGAACATGTCCTCCATTCCGTATCCCGTGACCGCAAGCTCCGGAGTGAGAACCACATCGGCCCCGCCCTTTACGGCCTCACTGTAGGCCTGATAGATTAATTCAATGTTATTGTCCGTATCAAGAGGCGTAGTGTTTACCGCTACTGCCGCAATATTTAAGATCTTACGCATGACTCAGTCCGAAACTACAAAAAGATGCGGAAACTCCGAGCTTTCCGCATTTATGATTAAATTAAAACACAAAGGGATTTTACCACAACTTCCGGACAAAAAAGATAACGGATTCCCAACTTTAAGCATCTTAGAAAATCCCGGTACTCCGTAACCGCCGTGTTAAGGGGAAAGGTTAATATCATGAGGCCTTCCGGGTTAAAAACCGCCTCAGGCAGAATACCGCGGAAGGAAAAACAGAAAAAAAATTAAGTCCGAAGAAAAACTCGTAAAAAATTTCAGAAACAGAAAAAGAAAAAAGACATGACTTTTCTGTTAAAAACCATGTCTTTTTTTGCCTTGCATGTTGATGAGGTACGACGTACCCATCGCCTGTTTATTATAATTATATATCGATTTTTTATTCCGTGTTTTCGGCCAAACAGTCAAACTGTCTGATATGCACATATTAACAGCCGAACCATATAAAATCATCATAAGTTTTACAAAATATGACGTATGTATCGGGTTTTGTGTTAAATAAAATTAAAAAGTTTTAAAAAATCACACTTTTATGTAAATACAATTTCACTAAAATTCCTATTTTCTGAAAGAATATTACTGAATTTGCATCAGACTCAATTAATTACACCAATTAAATGCCATGAGAAAACGGACATTTTAACCATGTAAATCGGTTACTTTCATAAATGAGAAACTGAGCATTCCGAACGGCTCCGACAAAGAGAAAATCTTCCGGGATAAAAAACGGACAGAATATTATCAGTGCCTGTTGTTGGCATCGCTTCTCGCCTTGAGGAGTATACGCTGGAAGAGTTTCGGAACGCTCCTCTTACCGCGTCTGCGGGCCTCATCCACCACCGCAAGTGCCATACCGGGCTTGCTGCGTCTTCTGATTGCCATGTCGATGATTTTATTACGACTGAGATTTCTGGTATTGCTGACTCCGCAGTTCTGTCTGTAGACATCGGAAAAACCGAAATCATAGAGAAAATGTTCTATGTCAACGGAAGGCAACAGGGTTACGTTATCCGTTGCATCTCCGGAACCGGCACTTTTGGCATATTTCACTCCTGCCTCGTCACCGTCAGCCAGAAGATGCCAGGAAATCCCCAGCTGATTGGCAAGCTTTATGAGCGGGCCGGCACCGCACTGCGCGTATTCAACCAGCCTTATACCCTCAGCCTGCAGTCCGATACCGAGGATTGAAGCGAATTCATTTAGTAGCCATATCTCCGTTTCCCCCTCCACGAATATCCATACACGGGCAAAAAGACTCATCGGACGGTTAATGCGGATATGGAAGGCTATGCGGCGAAGCTCATCACTGTTGAATTTTTTTTCATCAATGAACCGGCAGTCCACGCCGCTGACCAGCTTGCGCATGCGCCTTATGTCTCCGAGAGCAACCGCTGAAAGCAGATCGCCGGAATTCGTGGTGACGATTTTCTGCACCGGCATGAGATCTATAATGTTCCACACATTCAGAAGAATCGTCGGATGAAGACGTGACTCTATATCTTCAAAAACCACTATCGGTCTTGCCTGACTGTCTATCCTTCGTCCTTCCAGATCATCGACGAAGGAGGCCACAATCATTGCCAGTATTATCTTGATGCTGCGCTTGCCCGAATGCATGAGCAGATTGCTTATGGAACTGAAGGCATCATTTGACACGGGCTTGAGCACTATTTCCTGAATGTCACGGCCTGTTTTTCTGTTCTTACCGCTGCGAACAGGTCTTGAAAGAGGAGGAACGATGGAGAAATAGTGTTCCAGAAGAGTGTTTATTGCCTCGAGATTTTCGGAAAGTCTGCCGTTTGTCAGCACCTCTCCGTCAGGAGAAATAATTTTCTTAAGAAATTTCGGAAGCCTTCTTTCAAGGGCATCCCAGTCTTTCCTGCCAGCATATTTTTTTCCGAAAAGCCCCGGCGGATTACCCAAATCTCCCGATGAGCCTTCCTCCCCGTTGCCGTTTCTGAAACCGAACGAATCCGGTTCGGCCTCATAATTGCCGTTCCGAAGCGGAGCAGACTCATCCTCTCCCGGATAATCAAGCCCGTGAGTGCCGCGTCTTCTGTCCCTTATTCTGAAAAGAGGATTCATGGCCAGCAGAGCCACAACCTGCTTCATCATGTTGATGTTCTGATTAAGGGGATCTCCGGAGGCATCAAGAAATGAATGATCCGTAAACACGGAACCGTTACGGTTCATGTGACCGTGAAGATAATAAAAAACCCTGTTATATGAATCCCGACATCTCACCCAGGCAGGATACAGCCTCCGGAGTCTGGTGTCCTTCAGTGCCGAACCGAGGGCCACCTCCCTGAATACCAGCACAACCGAAATATCCTTTTCACGGAGATACCTGGTACGTAAATCATCTTCCGTACGGCAGGACGGAAAATCCGTCACCTCCTTCCTGAAGTCATCCTCCACAAATTCATAAGGCACCTCTCCGTTACCGAGCACACACCAGAGAAGACGCAGCAACGAACTCTTACCCCAGGAATTCTCACCTATGAGAACGGTCTGGTTGTTAAGGTTTACCGCCAGTCTGGAAATACCGCGGTATCCCGTTATCTCAATTCTTTCCAAAAACATAACGCCGTCCCGCCTTATCTGTTTCGCTCTGATTTCCTGCTCATTCCTCTGCCGGATCCCGCCCGTTTTTCCGAAATCAGGTTCCTTATGAGTAACGACGGAATCCGCATGAATGACTTTACCGGTATTTACACCCCATATCTTCAATTTAATAACTAACGGGCTCATTACAAAGTGCCGCATGCGTTTTATGAGTGTCACGTCATACAAAAGCCGTAACAGCAATGGGAAAAACGGCTCTGTGCGCGGAATTTTGCAGCCAGCACGGACTGATTGCGACAGAAATCTCTCCTTCCTGTCATATTTAAGATACAGACTGCGCATTCATGGCAATTTTCTCTGACATTATCAACGTAAGTCTGTATGATGAAATGTAAGGCTCCTTATCCGCAGACAAATGCGAAAACTGAGTTTTACCGCATAAAACTGACGGAGACAGTTGCGTTTAACAAAGAGCGGCCGAGACGGAATTTTCCGCTGCCGGAAAGTACCGCATCTGCCGGCAAAATGATGAAAAGACAGGAATCAGTTCTGAAATGGAAAAATATAAAAACCTGAGAGCAGTCTATGAAAAATATCCCAATGCGTATTTTATCATGTACTGCGGTGAGCTTTACATTGAATACGGCACTCTGAAGGAAGATTCTCCTGAGCTTGATATCGAACCGTCGAACGGAGAAGTGGATATCTACACCTTAAATGGTGTGCTGTATGCATCATTCAACGTTGATTCTTTCTTCGATTAAAACGCTGAAAACAGCCTGCCGTCTCATCAAACGGTTTTAATGTTTTATCTCTCTGTTGTAAAATGGTAAAGTCAGTCATATGCAATCATCAGAGAGGAGTCTCAGCAGTTAATCCTCTTTAGAGAAAGAATTTTCTCTTTCATGTAATGATATACGGAAGAGAACACTCCCGGCATACGAGAAACGGTCAGAACCTCGGACTCCGGGATATTCCTGAACAGCAGAATAATAAGAAAGAGCAGATAATCATGGAAGAATTAAAATACGAAGAATTATTACCCAACTTTCAGGAACTTCAGAACACGGAAAAAACGGACGGCATAACCTTCGCCTCTTTCCAGAAGAGAGCCCAGAATGCCGTGCAGGAGCTGGTTTACACCTCAAGACCGAATCCCATCATGCTGCTCAATACAGCAGGATGCAATCAGGAGAAATGCGTCAAGGATCTGCTTCTTGCATGCGAACATCCGGACAGACAGCTTAACGACATCATCTATGCCGAAAATCTGAATAACGAACTGGCCCCGACCTGGCTGCACATTCTTTCCGGCACCGCTGAGGAATTCAACAAACAGATCATCGAGCTTCTAAACAAAATAAACCATAAGGTCAATGCGGAAGAAGATTTTCTTCAGATTATGAAGAAGCAGCCGGGCAACAAAAAGCTTGAAACCTATCTTTCCGATCTTTCTATTTTCATGGCCAAGGGCGGTGAATTCACCTACCCGGTACTCATGAATCTCATGGTGTGTCATGACGAAGGCAAGGCCCCCGTCATCTATGCCAGGGATCTTACCTGGAAAAAGCTGTTCGGCGGCGTCAACTACCTGACGGAAAACGGCACTACCTATTCGCATCACCATCTGCTTGAGGCCGGTCTTCTGCGAAAGGCGGACGGAGGTTTTCTCATAATTCCAGCCGAAGAGCTCATTCATAATCCTATTCTGTGGTTCAAGCTTAAGAGCAGTCTTGATTCAGGACTTCTTGACTGGGAAAACCCTGCGGAAATGGCTACAAACGTCGTACCGTTCTTCAATCCTGAACCAACCCCAATCAACGTAAAGGTAATCATTGTCGGTTCTTATTTTGAAATTGCGGAACTCCACAGCATTGATCCTTTATGCGCAAAATCATTCTACCTGAGAACCGACATTTCCACGTTCTTCTCGGTTAAGGAACACGGAAAGGACTATCTCTCATTCATAAAGTCCCTTTCCGCATACAACGGATTCCTGCCGGTAAATGACGAGGCTGCGCTGCGTCTGCTTAAGTTCAGCTGTCGCGAGGCCGAAAGTCAGAAGGACTTCGTGCTTGACGAAACCACCCTGACCAACGTTATCTGTGAAGCCTCCGGGCTTGCCGGAAGAAAAGGACTCAGGGAAATCTCAAAGGAAATAATCGAAGAAACGCTTGAGCACCGCAACTTCCGCAGCAATCAGTCCGAGGAAAGCTCTTCAGACTTCGTAAAGGACAAGCAGATGCTGCTGCAGACCGCAGGCGAAGTCATAGGTCAGATTAACGGTCTGTCGGTAATCAGCACCTACGCCGAGGACTTTGAATACGGCGAACCTACCAGAATTACCGCCACCATTCACTCAGGCGGTGACGGAGACATCTCCGACATCGAACACAAGGCGGATCTTGCAGGACAGATTCACACCAAGGCCATGATGATTATCAACGGCTATCTGACCAACACCTTCGGCCGGGAGGAAGCCATTCCGGTAAGTGCCAATCTGGTATTTGAACAGTCATACAGCGAGATTGACGGTGACAGCGCCTCCCTTACGGGGCTCTGCGCCATACTTTCCGCCCTGTCCCACAAGCCGATAAGACAGAATCTGTCCCTCACCGGCTCCCTCGACCAGCTGGGAAACGTTCAGCCGGTCGGCGGCCTTAACGAAAAAATCGAAGGCTTCTACCGCGTGTGCAAGATTCAGGGCATATCAGGCATTCAGGGTGTCATCATCCCTGACAGCAACAGACAGTCACTGGTTCTTAAGGATGAGGTTGTCGAAGCCGTAAGAAACGGCACCTTCCACATATACCCCGTCAAAACGGTTGACGAGGCCATTGAGCTTCTTACAGGTGTTAAGGCGGGACTCATCGAAGGCCGCAGACAGGCCGACGGTGAACAGAAAGACATCTGCGGAAACAGTGCTGAAAATGAAACCGCGACTGAGGAACCTGATACCCTTTACAACATCATCAGGGAATACCTTGACAGCCTTGGAGAAAATGAAACCAAAGTCAGAAAACGCAGTTTTCTGGCAAGAATCTTCGGAAGATAACAGTCTCCGCACGAAACATCGGGTCTGAGTACAATGAAACGTCAGCCGCTGTCGGTGCTCAGATTCCGTGCAGGCTTATGACATCGGTGATCTCATTATTTTTTTAAAATTACATGCTTTCACTGTAAATATGCAGTCAAATAGGATAGAATACCCCCTAGTGCAATCTGACTCCCGTCATATTGGGATAAACAAATAAGGAATTATATTTTGGAAGACACTTCAAATAAGCTGTCTCTGTGTGACAGAGGCGTAAATTCTTTCTCTAAGGAAGACCTTCTCGCATGCAGCCGCGGTGAGTTATTCGGACCCGGTAACAGCCAGTTGCCGGCACCAAACATGCTGATGATTGATCGCATTATTAAAATTAGTGATACAGGCGGTGAATTTGACAAAGGTGTAATTGTTGCTGAGCTGGACATCAATCCTGATCTCTGGTTCTTCCAGTGCCACTTCCCGGGGGATCCTGTAATGCCTGGATGTCTTGGGCTTGACGCAATGTGGCAGCTTGTCGGCTTCTTCCTCGGCTGGAAGGGCGGCCCAGGCAAGGGACGCGCATTAGGCGTTGGCGACGTTAAGTTTACTGGTCAGGTACTGCCTACCGCAAAGAAGGTAACCTACACCATCAACCTCAAGCGCGTTATCATGCGCAAGCTTATCATGGGTATCGGTGACGGCATTGTTTCCGTTGACGGCACCCCAATTTATCACGCAACCGATCTTAAGGTTGGTCTCTTTACCGACTAACATTAACCTGCGGAAAACACCGGACTTACCGGAAACATCCGCAGACAGGTTGTGATGCCGAACGTTTACGAAAACCCCGTCTTCCCATTCAGGATGACGGGGTTTCTTTCGCTTGTGGCATGCGGCGGCGATTATGCGTTATCGTCTTTTCCGGCAGGCTTCCCTTCTGAATAACGAGCCATCACCGATGCGGCAACGGCACCGGAGATATTATGCCACGCACTGAACACGGCCCCCGGAACCGTGGCAAGCGCAAGGCCCTGAAAACAGGTTGAAGCCAGCGTCGTGGCCATGCCGGAGTTCTGCATTCCCACCTCAATGGCCAAAGCCTTTCTTTCCGGAACGGACATGCGCACCATAACGCCTGCCAGAAATCCGAACAGATATCCAATAAGGTTATGGAGCATGACAACCAGAATAATGACCACTCCGTGCTCAAACAGTCTGCTGCTGTTGGCGTCAATGACAACGCCTATTATGATACAGATTGCCGCACACGATATGTACGGCAGAAAATTTACCACCCGTGATGAAATCCTGCTGAAGAAATAATTGAAAAGGCAGCCTGCAAACACCGGAATGATTACAATCTTTATGATGTCCGTAAACATTTTCACCGAATCAACCTCAATCCCGCCAAGACTCTGAGAGCGGGTATAAAGCCCGACATAGAATGCCGTCAGAACCGGAGTTAAAACAGGAGCCAGCAGTGTTGACACGGAAGTCATTCCGACTGAAAACGCCACGTTTCCCCTAGCCATGTACGTAATGACGTTGGAGGCCGTGCCGCCGGGACAGCAGCCGACAAGAATAACGCCGACGGCAAGCTCCGGAGGCAGGGCAAATGCCAGACTGAGCAGAAATCCCGCAAGAGGCATGATGACGAACTGGGCCATTTCACCCAGAACAACATTGCGCGGATGCAGAACCAAAATCCTGAAATCACTGAATTTCATGGTCATGCCCATTCCGCACATCACCACAATCAGAAGATTGGTTACATTGATCTGCCCGTGCAGAAACCCCGCGTTACCTACCCATGAAGTAAAACTGTTATCGACAAAATAGGCAAATACGGTTACCAGAACCACAATTACCGACATATATCTTGTTATGAATTTCATAATTTTCCAATCACTCATCCTCTGTTACGAATTCATGCCATGCTGACTTGTGTTTCTCTCACTTTGCGGAAGAAACCGTCTGCATCCTTGCTGCCTTCCTCCGGTTTTTAAGATTTATCAGATGCCTGTTTCTGAACCGTACGTATGAAACAATCAGTGCACCCGTCGTAAAGACCCAGCTTACCGGATAACACGTCATCAGCACGTCAAACCCCGGATTGGCGGCAAATACCGCATAAACCCAGACTATACGGATACCGCATATGCCGACAAGCGCCATCATGGCCGGCGTAAGAGACCTTCCGTACCCTCTCATGGCACCGGATATGACCTCCAGAACAACGTTTACCCCCTCCGGAAGCAGAATAAACATAAGGCGCAGTCTGCCATACTCAATTACCTCCGCATCATCGGTAAACAGTCCGAGGAACGTTCCGGCAAAATACAGCAGGAACGCCGACAGAATCAGTGTAAGAATCATGTTCTGCCACAGACATATTCTGGTAATCTCAAAGCAGCGTCTTATGTTGCCGCGGCCGTAGTTCTGACCGATGAACGTGGTTGCCGCCTGTCCGAACGAATTCAGCAGAAAATATACCAGAATCTCAATGTTGAAGGCTGCGGCGGAAGCCGCCATCACGTCTGCACCCAGACTGTTTATGGCCGACTGGATACAGGTATTGGACAGCGAAAAAACCATACCCTGAAGAGAGGCAGGAAGTCCAATCCTGAGAATCCTGTTCATTATGGCTCTGTCCGGCTTCAGCTCTCTTACG
This sequence comes from uncultured Ruminobacter sp., assembly GCA_902764345.1. Lineage (GTDB taxonomy): Bacteria > Pseudomonadota > Gammaproteobacteria > Enterobacterales > Succinivibrionaceae > Ruminobacter. The sequence goes on along the minus strand of CACWVT010000007.1, from coordinate 8,627 downwards.
GAGAATCTGAAGGAATCATCCCTTCTCAGAAAGAAAAGCAGCATCACTGCGCTTATGGCGGATGCGGTGACCGTGGCAATGGCCACGCCCTCCACCTTCATGTCGAGACAGGTCACGAAAAACAGGTTTAGAATCACGTTAAGAATCCCTGCCACGGTAAGACAGAGAAGCGGAGTTCTGGTATCGCCGTGACTTGAGAATATCGCCGCACCGCAGTTATAAAGAGCGGTAAGGGGTAAACCAGCCATGATAATCTTAAAATACAGAGAGGCCTGATCCGTAACCTCCGGAGGCACGGATAAAAGCTCCATGACATAGGAGGAGCAAAAAACGGACACGACAGAAATGAGGATACTGAGGACCAAAACAACGGTATACCCCGTATGTATGGTACGGCTGATTCTTTCCCGGTCATTCATGCCGATGAAACCGGCAACGGTGACGTTGATGCCGAGAGCTATTCCCGTGAAAAGATTGACCATCAGGGCTATTACCGGTGTATTGCAGCCCACGGCAGCCATGGCTTCCTTACCGACATATCTGCCGATAATGGCTACGTCCGTCGCATTGAAAATCTGCTGAATCACCCCGGTAAACGCCAGGGGAATCGCAAAAATGAATATCTTGTCCCATAATGAACCGCTAAGCATGTTCATGTCTGTTCTAGCCATAGCCTGCTGGACCTTTTCTGAACTGAAATCTGTTTTTTTAACCGTATGACTGAATTATATCCATATTAAAGATAACAGTGAACCTGAAGTTAAACGATTAAACAAACCTGCCTGTTTTACGCTTTCAGAAAGCATAAAAAATGCTCACAAAACAGCCTGTTTCGGGCGGAATTTTAGATTTTTATCCAATGAAGTCCAAAAACCCCCGCAACACAATGATCTTCATCAAATTAATTTAAAATTTTCTTGATAACAACGTTTAAAGAAAGTAGAATTAGCACAGTAAATTAAACCTTACTAGGAATTAGGTAAAAATGGTATTTTCAAAGTTATTTAACGCATTCTCTTGGTGGCACACTCGATAAAAACGCGGGTGGAATTAGACATGCTTAAATAACAGCAAGATTCATTGAAAGGCCCGCATAATGCGGGCCTTTCTTTATACAGGATTTATCTGGAACAAAGGAAGTTTTATTATGACCATAAGCTTAATAAAAGCGGAAAGCGGACACATTCAGGATCCGCTCGCCCTCTTCTATGAATTAACATCTGGATCCAAGAACAGCATTCTTCTCGAATCAATGGAAATTCATACAAAGGCAGGAACACAGTCACTTCTCGGAGTCAGTTCCGCACTGAGAATCAGCTGCAGAGGACTTGAAGTAACCGTAAAGATTCTGAACGAAAACGGCCGTGCTGCAGCAGCCATGCTGAAGAACGCCGCTCCTAAGGAAGTTACCGTAAGGGAATCAGCCGACAGTCTGGTGTTCACCTATCCAAAGGTTGATACCAATCTTGACGAGGATTCACGTCTGCGTTCACTCACCGTAATCGACACACTGAGACAGATTCTCAGACTTTCTCCTGAAATCAGCGATCCTAACGACTACCTCCTCGCAGGCATTTTCGGTTACGATCTCATTGCTTCGGTTGAAGAACTTCCGGAAGTTCAGGAAGGCGTAAACAGCTGCCCTGACTACTGCTTCTACCTCCTCGACACCGTTGTTTCAATAAACCACATCAGCCAGAATTCCGTTATTCACGGCGTCATCTTCAGTCAGAACGAAGCTGAAAACATAAAAGAAAGAGTCTACTCCATTAAAAAGAAACTGGACGCATATCAGGAACCAGAACGCCCTGTCGAAATCTCCATCAAAGGTTCAAAGGTTGAAACCGACATCAGTGATGAGGATTTCTGTCACATTGTTGAAAAACTCAAAAAGAATATTTTCAGGGGCGATATTTTCCAGGTTGTTCCGTCAAGAAGCTTCATGCTTCCATGCCCTTCTCCAATCAATGCCTACCATAAGCTTAAGCACACCAATCCGTCTCCTTACATGTTCTACATGCAGGATGAGGATTTCATAATCTTCGGCGCCTCCCCTGAAAGCTCAGTTAAATACAGCAGCTCCAACCGTCAGGTTGAAATGTACCCTATCGCCGGTACCAGAGGCCGTGCACGCAGAAAGGACGGAACCATCGATCTGGACATGGACAGCCGTCTTGAACTTGAACTCCGTCAAGACAAAAAGGAAAATGCAGAACACCTTATGCTCGTTGACCTGGCAAGAAACGATCTTGCAAGAATCAGCGAACCGGGCAGCAGATACGTAAAGGACCTGCTTAACGTTGACCGTTACAGTCACGTAATGCACCTCGTATCAAGAGTAATAGGCACTCTCAGAAAGGATCTCGACGCTCTGCACGCATATCAGGCCTGCATGAACATGGGAACCCTGACCGGAGCACCTAAGATTAAAGCATCAGAGCTCATCCGTCTCACCGAAAAATGCAGACGCGGAAGCTATGGCGGCGCCATCGGCTTCTTAAGCGGTAACGGCAGCATGGATACATGCATCGTTATCCGTTCAGCCTTTGTTAAGGACGGAAAGGCATTCGTTCAGGCCGGCTGCGGCGTCGTATACGACTCACAGCCTATGGCTGAAGCAGACGAAACAAGAAAGAAGGCAGCAGCCGTTCTCAACGCAATTGCCCTTTCACACGGCACCAACTTACAGGAGCTCTGATAAATGAAACAGATTTTTTTACTGGACAACTTTGACTCTTTCACCTACAACCTTGTTGATCAGTTCCGCAGTCTCGGCTATGCCGTAAGCATCTACCGTAACTCAATCAGTGCCGATACCATTATTGAAAAAATGGCTGCCTGCGAAGAGAATCCAATCCTTGTGCTTTCTCCGGGACCGGGCAATCCGTCCGAAGCCGGCTGCATGCTTGAACTCATCGGCAAGGCCAAGGGCAGATTCCCGATCATCGGCATCTGTCTCGGTCATCAGGCCATCTGTCAGTATTACGGCGGTACCGTTGGACCTGCAGGAGAAATCGTCCACGGAAAAACCTCCCATATCAGACACTGCGGCACCGACATGTTCAAGAATCTCCCGAACCCTATGCCTGTTGCCCGTTACCATTCACTCGTGGCCACTTCAGTACCTAAGTCACTTGAAGTCATAGCTGAATACAACGGCATGATCATGTCAGTGTTTGACCGCAAGAACAACGTTCTCGGCTTCCAGTTCCACCCTGAATCAGTCATGACCGCCAACGGTGCCAACCTTCTCATTCAGAGTCTCGAATACATGGAAGTGAACAGGAACGTATGCGAAAAGAATCCTATTGAAAAGCTCTATAACGGCAAGGATCTTACCAAGGAAGAAGCCTTCTCACTGTTCTCAGACCTGTTTGCCGGCAAACTTGATCCGGTAATGGTCGGCTCAATCCTCACTGCCATGAAGTTAAAGGGAGAAACCATCAGCGAAATCGCCGGTGCAGCTTCCGCCATGATCAGCGCAGCCACCCCGTTTGAGCTCAACAGAGACTTTGAGGTCGGTGAAATCGTGGGCACCGGCGGTGACGGTCAGCACACCATCAACATCTCCACCATGAGTGCCATTCTGGCCGCCTCCATGGGGCTGCACATTGCCAAGCACGGTAACAGGGGCGTATCCTCAAAAACCGGTGCATCCGATCTGCTTAATGCCCTTGGCATAAACATTACCATGTCTCCGGCCACGGCATTCAGAACCCTGAGGGATCACAACTTCACATTCTGTTTTGCTCCTGTATACCATACCGGCATGAAATACGCCGCACCTATCCGTAAAACACTGGCCACCCGTACCGTCTTCAACATTCTCGGACCTTTAACCAATCCGGCACATGCCGAGTATCAGGTAATCGGCGTATACTGCAGGGATCTGGTTGAGGTAATGGTCAACGTACTCAAGATGAACGGCGTAAAGAGAGCACTCGTCGCCTACGGTTCAGGTCTTGACGAATTTGCTGTTCATGACGAAACCTACTATGCGGAATTAAAGGAAAACGGCTCCATTGAATACGCAACCGTAACTCCTGCGGCTCTGGGTCTCGAAACCTACTCCATAACCGAAATCCGCGGTGGTGAGCCTGAAGAAAACAAGGAAATAACCCTGAGTATTCTGAGCGGTAACGGTACTCCTGCACAGAATGCCGCCGTGGCAATCAATACTGCGGCTCTTCTCTATATCGGGAAGAAGGCTTCTTCACTTAAGGAAGGCGTTGCCATGGCTCTTGAAGCCCTTAAGAGCGGTCAGGCCGTTAAGACCCTGAACGAAGTAATCGCCTCAACCAGGGAAGAATAACGATGTCAGAACCAAGAACAAAAGGACAGCCGCTGTGCGAGGCTCTCAGAAGCAATCCACGCATCAATGCGGCATCCATTGACGGCAACGTTCTGTCAACCATTCTCAATGCGAAGGTTGACTGGCTCAGCCGTAAACAGCAGGAGCTTCCTCTGGACTCCTTTAAGGAAAACCTTAAAAAGTCGGAAAGAAGCTTCTACGATGCCCTTACCTCAGACAGGACCGTATTCATTCTGGAATGCAAAAAAGCCTCTCCGTCAAAGGGGCTCATCAGACCTGTATTTGATCCCGTTGAAATAGCTTCGGTTTACCGCAACTACGCCAGCGCCATTTCCGTACTGGCCGATGAACCGTTCTTCCAGGGCAGATACGAATACATTGCCGAGGTAAGCGCAACGGTGGATGTTCCGGTACTCTGCAAGGACTTCATCTTCGATCCGTACCAGGTATATCTGGCAAGACACAACAAAGCCGACGCAATACTGCTGATGCTTTCCGTGCTTACCGATGAAGCCTACACTGAGCTTAGGGACCTTGCCCACAGTCTGGGGATGGGAGTTCTTACCGAAGCATCCCATGAGGACGAAATCGCAAGAGCGGTAAAACTCAACGCCAGAATTGTCGGTATCAACAACCGCAATCTGAGAACCCTTACCGTGGATCTTAATCAGGTCAGAACCCTGTCCGCACTGGTTCCGGATGACAGGGTTATCATCAGTGAGTCCGGCATCTACACCCATGACGAGGTGCTTAATTTAAGACATTATGCGGACGGTTTCCTCGTAGGCAGCAGTCTTACCTCTGAACCTGACATTGACAGAGCCTGCAGAAGACTCATCTACGGTGAAAACAAAATCTGCGGCATTACCAGAGTTGAGGATGCGGTAGCCTCCAATGAGGCCGGCATTTACTACAACGGTCTGATTTTTGCGGAAAAATCACCGAGATATATAAAGCCTGAAGCGGCCAAAAGTCTTATAATTGCATCTCGTGAAGCGGGATGCGGTCAGGAATTTGTCGGCGTGTTCGTAGACAGTCCCGCAGAGGAAATCGTACAAATCGCCGAAGAAACCGGCATAAGCGTTATTCAGCTTCACGGCAGTGAGGATAAGGAATACGTAAACGGACTTGAAGCACTGCTGAAACAGCACAGTCTCAGCGTGCGGATCTGGAAGGCTCTGCCGGTAAAAAACAACGTATATCCGGAAGAAGCAGTCACGGACTATCTTGAGAACAGTGCCGTTTCACGAATTGTTCTCGACACCGGAAACGCTTCAGGATTCGGCGGTACCGGACAGACCTTTGACTGGAGCCGGATTACCGGCCACAGAAACAGAATCATAGTTGCCGGAGGACTTAATCCGGACAATGCCGCAAAGGCAAGGGATCTCAGTGAAACCGTAGGTCTGGATCTCAACAGCGGGCTTGAGGATGCTCCGGGAATCAAGAATCCTGAAAAGATTCTAAAAGCCATGGAGGCCGTAACCGCATACTGACGGTTAACGGCTTATCCCATCAGGCCTGATTATGATTGATAATAACGGCTCAGGTACGCCTGATATGCTGCGTGAGCCATAAAAATATTGTTTACAGAAAGGAAATTAAAAAGAAATGTCAACAGAAACTCTTTTAAATCCGTTTTTCGGGGAATACGGCGGTATGTATGTACCACAAATACTGGTTCCTGCTCTTCTGCAGCTGGAAAAAGCTTTTGTGCAGTACAAGGATGACCCGGTGTTCAAGGCTGAACTGAACGACCTCCTCTACAACTATGCAGGCCGTCCTACTCCGCTGACTCTCTGCCGCAACATCACCAAGGGAACAAAAACCAAAATCTATCTGAAGCGTGAAGACCTCATGCACGGCGGTGCCCACAAGACCAATCAGGTTCTGGGTCAGGCACTCCTTGCAAAGAGAATGGGTAAAACCCGCATCATTGCTGAAACCGGTGCAGGTCAGCACGGTGTTGCCACCTCCATCGTATGTGCGCTCTTCGGATTACAGTGCCGCATCTACATGGGGGCCGTGGACGTTAAGCGTCAGGAACCTAACGTATTCAGAATGAGACTCATGGGCGCCGAAGTCGTACCGGTTACCACCGGTATCGCCACCCTGAAGGAAGCCTGCACCGAAGCACTGCGCGACTGGTCAGGTTCTTTCGAAACCACCCACTACATGTTAGGTACTGCAGCAGGTCCTCATCCATTCCCTACCATCGTTAAATACTTCCAGAAGATTATCGGTGAAGAAGCCAAGCAGCAGTTCAAGGGTTTTGAAAACGATAAGCTTCCTGACATTGTTGTGGCTGCCGTTGGCGGCGGTTCAAACGCCATCGGTATGTTCACCGACTTCGTAAAGGAAGAAAGCGTGCGTCTCGTGGGCGTTGAACCTGCGGGCTACGGTATTGAAACCGGCAAGCACGGTGCTCCTTTAGGACACGGTGACAAGGGTATATTCTTCGGTGCCCGTTCATACAACATGCAGGACAAATACGGTCAGATTCACGAATCACACTCCATTTCAGCAGGTCTCGACTTCCCTTCAGTAGGCCCTGAACACGCGTACCTCAAGGACAGCGGCCGTGCCGAATACAACTCCGTGACCGATGAAGAAGCCCTTAACGCATTCAAGGAACTGTCACTTCACGAAGGTATCATTCCTGCACTTGAATCCTCTCATGCCGTGGCATGGGCACTTAAGGAAGCCAGGGCAAATCCTGACAAGGAACAGACCATTCTCGTTAACCTGTCAGGCAGAGGTGACAAGGATATCTTTACAGTAGCTAACATTCTTAAGGAACGTGGAGAATTTTAATGAGTCGTTATGAAAAATTATTTGCCGATTTAAAGGCTAAGAACGAAGGTGCTTTCGTTCCTTTTATGACCATTGGCGATCCTACCGTTGAAGATTCATTCAAGGTACTCAGTGCTTTAATCGACGGCGGTGCCGATGCCCTTGAATTAGGTATTCCATTCTCTGATCCGGGTGCCGACGGTCCTACCATTCAGGAATCCGACCGCAGGGCTCTTAACAGCGGTGCCAATACCGTTAACTGCTTTGAAGTAATCAAGAAGATCAGACAGAAGTACCCTGATACCCCTATCGGTCTTTTAATGTACGTAAATCTGGTTTTTGCACCGGGAATCGATACCTTCTTCAAACTCTGCGCCGACAGCGGCGTTGACTCAGTACTCATTCCTGACGTTCCGCTCCAGATGATTGAAATGGAACCTGTATGGCAGGAAGAAGCAAAGAAGAACGGTGTTGACCTCGTTATGCTCGCTCCGCCTAATGCAGATGATGAAACCCTGTCAAAGATTGCCAAAAACTGTCACGGTTACATCTATCTCTTAAGCAGAGCCGGCGTTACCGGTGTTGAAAAGGAAGCAGGCAAGCCTATTTCCCACATCGTGAAGTTCCTTAAGGAAAACGGTGCTCCTCCTGCACTTCTCGGCTTCGGCATCAGCAAGCCTGAACACGTTAAGCAGGCTATCGCAGACGGTGCCGACGGTGCCATCAGCGGCAGTGCCCTGGTAAAAATTCTGGCTCAGCACCTTGATGATACTGACGCCATGTACGAGGCTCTGAAGCAGTTCGTTTCAGAAATGAAGGCTGCCACCAAGCGCTAATCAGGCGCATCTTAAAAACCGCGGACGTTAATTACGGTCCGCGTTAAGTCTAAATTCCGGTGCGACATCTGACGCACCGGAGTATTTCAGGAAAAAAAATCATGAATAACACAGATGCCGGAACTGCCGAAAGTCAGTTCCCAGGGGGAGCTTTTGTCACTCCGCCAAAGCATATTAACAGACTTAACAGGAATACACGAATTTTATGTCTCTCCCGAATTTTATGTCACTCCCATAAATTCCCAGGATGTTTTTCTATTTACAGAAAAATTTTCACTCATCCATATTTCTGTCTTCAGTGTTATCGTCAGCAGACGACTCTTTACATTTACCGGAACCACCGCTGATAAGACCGAGTTCTCTCAATTTGCTGATTCTTTTCAAATAAGTCTTATACGATATTCCCTGTTCTGAAGTCCACTGCATGGTGCTTAGACCGCGGCTCTGCTGTTCATAATACTGATTCAGCCACTGCTGATGCCTTGGATGTGTTTTAGTCATAAGATTATCTCCGTAAAATACTGAGACATCTTAAAGTGTTGTTTTTGGAAAATTAATAACCCTAATTGCCTACACGTTTACTTAACGTTCAGATTATTCGATAACCTTAGCAACAACACCAGCACCTACGGTACGGCCACCTTCACGAATAGCGAAGCGTAAACCCTGTTCCATAGCGATTGGGT
>CACWVT010000006.1 GCA_902764345.1 uncultured Ruminobacter sp. | reverse complement strand
TTCGTTTTTAAAGAACTTTTTTCGTTTCGCTCTGTTCAGCGAACGATGTGTATTTTAGGTTTTTTATTTTTTTCGTCAACACTTTTTTTGATCTTTTTCCCAAAAAAGATATTTTTTGAATATTTTGTAATCAAAACAATCATTTTTTATTCACAGTCTGCCTCTTTTTTGCCATTTTGCCTTTATTCCCTGTTAATAAGTTACTTTCCATCTGTAAATCAAAAAGGATTCTTCCGCAGAAGAATCCTTTTTAAACACGGCATCAGCCCGGGTAATATGTTTCGTAATCCGTCAGACTACTTTTTACTTACCTTAAGTTCATCATTCTCATTAAGGTCTACCACATATGTGCTGTCAGGCATGAGGTCTCCCTTAAGAACGAGCTGTGCAAGCTGGTTTTCCACAACATCCTGAATAGCCCTTCTCAGAGGTCTTGCACCGAATACCGGATCAAAACCGATGTGGGCAACTCTTGATAACAGGTTGTCAGAGAACTCAACCTGGAAACCAGAACCTGCAAGACGGTCACTCAGACTCTTCAGATGGATTCCGGCAATCTTTCTGATGCATTCCTCATCCAGCGGATGGAATACCACCGTTTCATCAATTCTGTTCAGGAATTCAGGCTTGAAATGACCGCGAAGTACCTGGAACAGGTCACTCTTTATCTCCTCATAACTCTTATGACCGGTCTCCTCCTGAATGATTTCGGATCCGATATTTGAAGTCATGATGATCACCGTATTCTTAAAATCCACGGTTCTGCCCTGTCCGTCGGTAAGTCTGCCGTCATCAAGCACCTGAAGCAGAATGTTAAACACGTCAGGATGAGCCTTTTCAACCTCATCGAGAAGGATAACGCTGTAAGGACGTCTTCTCACTGCCTCGGTAAGATACCCGCCTTCATCGTAACCGACGTATCCCGGAGGAGCACCGACAAGTCTGCTCACGGAGTACTTTTCCATGAACTCACTCATGTCGATGCGGACCATGGCATCCCTGGTATCAAACATGAACTCGGCAAGAGCCTTGCAAAGTTCGGTCTTACCCACACCGGTAGGTCCCATAAACAGGAATGAACCGATCGGTCTGTTAGGATCGGACAGTCCGGCCCTGCTTCTTCTGATGGCATTTGCTATGGCGTCAACAGCCTCATTCTGACCGATTACCTTGTCATGAAGGGTGTTTTCCATATTCAGCAGTTTTTCCTTTTCTCCCGCCATCATCTTTGCAACAGGAATACCGGTCGCTCTGGAAACAACCTCGGCGATTTCGTTTTCGGTAACCTTGTTACGCAGAAGCTTTGGTCTGCTGTCGTCATTCTTGGCTTCAAGCTTGAGCCTGTTAACATTCTCAATCTGCTTTTCAAGAGAAGGAATTATGCTGTAACGCAGTTCACCCGCTCTTTCAAATTCACCCTTTCGCTGTGCGGTTTCACAGTCAAATCTTGCCTTTTCAAGTTCCTCCTTAAGATGCTGAACACCCTGCATGCTGGACTTTTCAGCCTTCCAGATTTCCTCGAGTTCACTGTATTCCTTTTCCTTCGCCTCGATTTCCTCGTTCAGGTTTTCAAGACGCTTCTTACTTGCATCATCGCTGTCCTTTGACACTGCCTGTTTTTCGATCTTCAGCTGAATAAGCTTTCGTTCCAGCTTATCCAGAGGTTCAGGCTTTGAATCAATCTGCATTCTGATACTTGCGGCAGCCTCATCGATAAGATCTATGGCCTTATCAGGGAGCTGTCTGTCAGTAATGTATCTGTTGGAAAGAGTTACGGCGGCAATTATGGCCGGATCGGTAATTTCAACATGATGATGAAGCTCGTATCTTTCCTGCAGGCCTCTCAGTATGGCGATGGTATCCTCAACTGACGGTTCTCCTACAAACACCTTCTGAAATCTTCTTTCAAGTGCGGCGTCCTTTTCGATGAATTTACGGTATTCGTCAAGTGTTGTTGCACCCATGCAGTGAAGATCGCCTCTTGCAAGCGCAGGCTTGAGCATGTTACCGGCATCCATGGCGCCGTCGGCACCGCCGGCTCCCACCATGGTATGTATTTCATCGATAAAGAGAATAACCCTGCCCTCTTCCTTTGCAAGAGCGTTAAGCACGGCCTTTAACCTTTCCTCAAATTCGCCCCTGTATTTTGCGCCGGCAATTAACGCACCCATGTCAAGGGACAGCAGTCTCTTGTTCTTCAGTCCCTCAGGCACTTCTCCCTTTACGATACGCTGTGCCAGCCCTTCAACAATGGCGGTTTTACCGACACCAGGTTCACCGATAAGAACCGGATTGTTTTTGGTTCTGCGCTGCAGCACCTGTATGGCTCTTCTTATTTCATCGTCTCTGCCGATTACAGGATCCAGTTTGCCTCTTTCGGCCCTTGCGGTAAGGTCAATGGTATATCTTTCAAGGGCACGGCGGTTGGATTCAACTTCGGCATCATTTACCTTCTCTCCGCCGCGAACCTTGTTTATGGCGTCATCAAGCTTTCCCTTGTTAATGCCGCATTTGGTGAAAACATCTCTTACGAGAGAATCTTCGGTAAAGGCAGCCTTAACAAAAAGTTCAGACGAAATAAACTTGTCCTGGTATTCCTTGGCAAGTCTTTCACTCTGATTAAATACCCTGCCGGTAGCCGGTGACATCTGAATGTTCGCGCCGGCTCCCTTAACTACAGGAAACTTTTTAATTTCTTCGTCAAGAAGTATTTTTACGGCATTGGCATCTGCCCCGCACAGCGTCAGAATGGCGGGAATGGAGCTTCCCTGCATGCTGATGAGAGCTTCTACGATGTGTGCAGGTTCTATCAATTGCTGTTCATTAACAACCACGAGAGAATTCGCATCCTGCAAAGCCTCCTGCAGCTGAGTGGTTAACGATTCTAATCTCATACTCTGTCACCTCTGTATTTTTTTATTCTCACACTTAAGACATGGTATCTTTTGATAAATTTTCAAGTAAAACGATAAAAAAATTATATTTTTATCGAATTTTATACAGGTGACCAAAAATCCTGCGGATAATAAAAAACGAAGTACGGAAAGGAACATGTCAGTAAATGCAAAATAATTTCCGGGACACGGAAATCGCATTAATTAAACGATGTCTTCCGTTATGTTTTCCGTTATGTTTTCCGTTATGTCTTCCTCTGCCGGAAAAGGAATTCGGAACCGTTATTAAGCTGATTACCGTGAATGCATGAAAATCCAAGAATAAATCTTTCACGGTAAAAGGAACTCAGGCATGAAATGAAGAGAATGAATTAAAAAAGAGAAAAAGTCTGCGTGAACAGAATACAGGACATGGCGACGGCCGCTGACAGTCTAACCTATCCATACAAGGCTTGCCATTCTTCCGGTGACGTGTTCGCGCCTGTAGCTGAAAAACCGGCTGCTGTCGCTATAGGTGCACAGTCCTGATGATATTACCCTGACTACCCCCATTTGCCTCAGCTTCTGACGTGCAAGCCCCGGCAAATCCGCAAGATACTTGATTTCACCGTTCTTTGGCGGACTCACGCGGAAATATCTGTCGCCGTCAGGATTACCGGAGCAGAAAGACTCACGGACAATCTCGCCGACCTCAAAGGCTTCAGGGCCTATGCACGGCCCCAGCCATGCCGTGATTTTCCCGGGATCGGTATTCATCTTCCTGACGGTATTTTCAAGAACACCGCCGGCAAGTCCGCGCCAGCCGCAGTGGGCAGCTCCCACCACCGAACCGTCGTCGGATGCCAGAAGGACGGGAAGACAGTCAGCGGTCATTATTGCCAGAGCAATTCCCCTGCTTCTGGTTACCGCGGCATCAGCATCCTGAGCCTTACCGTAACCATCATCCACCGTAACAACGTCAGTGGAATGAATCTGATTCAGCCACGCAATTCTTTCCACACCGGAGAGATCGGTGAGAAGCCGTTTTCTGTTCTCATCAACGTGCTTCGGGTCATCTCCGACGTGAAGGCCGAGATTGAAACTGTCAAACGGAGCCCTGCTTCTGCCGCATTTTCTGGTGGTAAAAGCCATATGAACTCCGGACGGCAGGTTCGCCGCCTCAGGATTTACGTTTATAAGACACTTCTCAAGTGACGGATTATCTGACGGAGTACTCATAAGACCGTTATCCCTGCCAAGCCCGGACATCAGAATCCCCAGACAATGTCATCCGGATGCTCTCTGGTATCCTCACGAAGCACCTCAACAAGTTCAATCATGTCATCAGGAACCGGAGCTTCAAAGGACAGCTCCTCTCCGGTAAACGGATGTACGAATTCCAGCTTGATGGCATGAAGAGCCTGTCTCGGGAAGGTATTTACGTAACGGGTAAATTCGGCTGACGCATTAGGAATGAATCTGGCTCTCTTACCGCCGTAAAGAGGATCACCTACCAGAGGATGCTTTATGTATGACATATGCACGCGAATCTGGTGGGTTCTGCCTGTTTCAAGTCTTAAACGAAGTCTTGAATGGGCTCTGAACTTTTCCATTACACGATAATGGGTTACGGCTTCCTTGCCGTAGCCTTCAGGTACAACGGACATCATTATTCTGTTGGTCTGGTGTCTTCCTATAGGCTCGTCAACCTCACCGCCTGCGGTCATGTGCCCGATGACCACTGCCTCGTATTCACGGACAACATCATGACGGGAGATGGCTTTTACCAGCTTGTGTACGGCTCTGATGGTCTTGGCAATAACCATTAATCCGGAAGTATCCATATCAAGTCTGTGCACAATGCCGGCTCTCGGAAGATTTATGCTCTCCGGATATCTGTACAGCAGTCCGTTAAGAAGGGTTCCGGTTCTGCGACCGGCACCGGGATGAACTGAAAGTCCGGCAGGCTTGTTTATAACCAGCAGATCATCATCCTCATAAACAATGTTGAGGGGAATTTCTTCCGGAATAAAATGATCCTCACTGTCAATAACCGCATTTATAACCACGCTGTCATTGGCATTTATTTTTTCTCTGGGAACAAGCACCGGTCTGCCGTTTACGGTTACAAGACCTTCCAGTATCCAGCCTTTCAGTCTGTTGCGGGAATAATCTGAAAAAAGCTCACTTAATGCCTGATCCAGTCTCATGCCGTGCATGTCTTCAGGAATGACGGAAGTTAATTCTATAGTCTGACTCATGTATAAACACCTCAAATTTTAGTGCATTCTAGCATATGCCGTCATTTATATGCATTCTTTTTGATTCGTCAGCAAAAATGCTTTCAAAATGTCCGCAAATCATTTCGTCTGAAAGGAATCCGAATCACCAATACCAAAGATTATCATCGCATTATCAACTATTGAATGAATATTGATTGGTTTTTGTGTATTATAATCAGAGCATTGCGCACAGGGTCGTCAGTCCCGCATCCGTAACCAACGGCCGTAAAAGGTCAGCGGAACTTTATGACTCTCTGAACATCAGATACTAAAGCCACCGGCCTGACCGTTGCGGACAAATTACTACGGAACGGCGTGACGTACCGGCGGATGGCCGCAATTACAGACGAACAATTAATCAAATCTGCCAGAATCAGATAATGGAAATAAAAAATGCTGAGCACTGCAAGTAAACTGGGAATTTCTATTTTAAGCATTATTATGATGACTGCCTGTTCATCCAAGAACAGAGATGTAATTCCAGACAAACAGCCGCATGAATTATATGTCGATGCATACAAGGCCATGGCCAGTGAAAACTACCACAAGGCCAGACTCAATCTTGAAGCCATCGATAACCGCTATCCTTTCGGTCCGTATGCACATCAGGTTCAGCTGAACCTTATCTACACCTACTACAAGGACAGAGAAAACGAACTGGCCATTGCGGAAATAGACAAATTCATGCGTCTTAATCCGTCTGATGAACACATCGACTACGTTCTCTACATGCGCGGTCTCACCAATCTTCAGAAAGCAACCGACAGATTTCTGGATCTGCTCCATATCGACAATCATGAACGCGACATGGCGTATTACGAAACCGCATTTAAGGATTTCAACAGACTGTATACCTCATATCCTAACAGCCTGTATGCGGCAGACGCCTATGCCCGCATGATATTTATCCGCAGCATGCTTTCAAAACACGAAATGTCAGTCATAAAATACTATTACAAGAAGCAGGCCTATATATCTACGGCAAGACACTGTCAGAAACTTATTCTGTCATATCAGGGAAGCGACGAAACCAAGGAAGCGCTTCAGTACCTGATAAAAAGCTATCAGCATCTTAATCTGACCGACGCCGCAAACAACACTCAGCGTCTTTATGATCTTAATTTCGGCAAATAACCGGACACTTCAGAAAAGCTGCCACTGACTGAAATCGGGCACGTTGCGGCAGTTCGATGCGACGGTAATTATGTAATTTGATTAAAAAACCCGGAGTTCATACTATCAGTGCTCCGGGTTTTTAATCTTTATTTTTAAGTAATCGGAAAAATCTCTTACATGTTTGAAATTTTCATGATTAGGCGTTATCAGGGTTTTACCTCACGGACTATCCCGTTAGGCAGCAGGATTACCTTGCCCACGGTATGACCGCAACCGATTACGGCATGAGCCTTGGCACCGTCCTTCAGAAAGAAGCTCTCTGAAATATGCACCTTCAGTTCTCCGTCCGCAATCATGTCAAGCATCTTTTTAAGCTGAAGCTTGTTGTGCTTGACCACCATTCCGGCCACGTTGATAGACATGTCGGTGGCGGCAAGTCTGACTGCCTGATAAGTTATTGTGGGAACAGAAACCATGGTGGCATTAAGCTTCAGAAGAGACAGATTATTGATTGCGCTCTGTCCGCCCACAAGATCTATGAACAGATCAGCCTCACTCTGCCATTTAAGACATTCCTCGTTGTCATATTCGGCAACGGCATCCGCTCCCAGTCCCTTTACGAATTTGTGGTTTTCCTTGGAACATATGCCGAGAACTCTGGCACCGGCATTTTTTGCAAGCTGAACGGCAATGTGTCCGACACCGCCGGCAGCAGCGGAAATGATTACGGTCTGCTCAGGCTGTAAATGACCGATGTCAAAAAGAGCCTGATATGCGGTAAGACCTGCCAGAGGAAGAGCTCCGGCAACCTTAATTCCGCAGCCTTCCGGAATCTTTATGAGTTCGGATGTCTGGAAGTTATTCACGGAACTGTACGCACCGCCGTTCAGCGGAAAGCCCACAAGACCGCATACCAAATCACCCTCCTGAAAGTCCTCACAATCTTTGGGAACCTTCACGACTTCGCCGCTCATGTCAAAACCGATGGTCCAGGGAAATCTTTCCCCTCTGGTCTTTGCGGCAAAACTTGTACCCTGACGGATTTTTGTATCTATGACATTCACGCCTGCAGCTAAAATCCTGACCTGGACTTCATCTTTTTCCGGTAAAGCAACTTCAGTGCTGTCATTAAAAACCAGATTTTCCACACCGCCGTAGGCACGGAGTTCTAATGCTGACATAAAACTTCCTATTTTCTTGTCATAAACACGGGACATGCTCATTCTACATTATTTTATATTCAATAAAAAACAGATTTACGTCATATCAATGACGTACTACACAATACCTGATAATATTCATTATTACTGATACCGCACCGCCCCTCATGACGTTCCCGGATAAAAAATTTAACAAAACTCAAAACAGTCGGTTAAAATATCCGGAGTTTCATCAAAAAAGCAATCAATCACACATCGATAACGCAACAGACAGAATATACTAATTATATGAGTAATCAAGATTCAGACACCTTCGTATACAATCCGCCAATGGAACCGTTTCTGGAGGTTCTCTATGAAGATACCGACATTATTGTCGTAAACAAGCCCAGCGGACTGCTGAGCGTTCCCGGAAAAGCAGCGGAACATAATGACAGTATCCTCAGCCGTGTCAGAAGAGACAGTCCGGATGCGGCGGCCGTGCACAGACTTGACATGAGCACTTCAGGCATTCTGGTTGTGGCCAAAAACAAAACTGCCGCCGGACGCCTCGGCAAGCAGTTTCAGGAAAGAAAAACCCACAAGACCTATTTTGCCTGGGTCGGCGGAGTTGTGGAACAGGATGCGGGAGTTGTTAACAAACCTCTGTGCGTGGACTGGCTGAACCGACCTCTGCAGCGCGTCGATTACGTTAACGGGCGCGAGGCCATCACCAATTATACGTGTCTGAAAAGGGAAAATGACAGAACTCTGGTAAAACTGCAGCCGATTACCGGCAGGTCTCATCAGCTCAGAGTTCATATGATGGTGCTGGGACATCCGATTCTCGGAGATCATTTATACGCGCCTCCTGAACTCAGGGATATGGTTCCGCATCTGCAGCTCCATGCTGGGTATCTGTCTTTTTACCATCCTGTTACCAATGAACTCATGGAGTTTACCACCTTACCGCCATTTGACATTCCGGATGACGTAAAACTGTTTTAAACTCCAGACTGTGCTTCACCGGAACATATTATGTGGAGATGAACCATGGATAAGGAAATAACTTTTGCCATTGCATATGATTTTGACGGCACCCTCAGCAATCACAACATGCAGGAATATGATTTTATTCCCAAGCTTGGCTTAACGGCAGAGGAATTCTGGAAGGAATCATCGATAATCGGTACAAGACAGAACGCCGACCACATCCTGTCATACATGTACCTCATGATCAAGAAGGCACAGGCTGCGGATCTCCCAATCAGAAGAGAGGATTTTGTAAATAACGGGAAAAAAATCACTCTCTTCCCCGGTGTTGAAACCTGGTTCGACCGCATCAATTCCTTTGGTAAAAGCATAGGAGTTAACGTGGAGCATTACATCATATCATCTGGGCTTAAGGAAATAATCGAAGGATGTTCCATCAACGGAAAATTCAAAAAGGTCTTTGCATCCAGCTTCATGTATGATGCCAACGGAGTAGCCTGCTGGCCGGCACAGGCAATTAACTACACCACCAAAACCCAGTATCTTTTCAGAATAAACAAGGGAGCCCTTGATGAAAGTGAAAACAGTACCGTCAACAGGTATATTCCCGATGAACAGCGTACGATTCCCTTCAACAGAATGCTGTTTATAGGTGACGGTTCCACTGACATTCCATGCTTCAGGGTAATGAATAATCTCGGCGGACACTCAATTGCCGTATATGATGATAAGAATCCGAACGGCAAGAACAGAGTAAGGGACATCTGTGCATCAGGTAAGAGAGCCTCCCTCATATTCAAAACCGATTATTCCGAGAACTCTCCAATCGAACACGCCGTTAAATCAATTTTAACGAAGGCCGTATCGGAGGCCGAAATACTCGAACTCATTCAGAAGACCCGTGAGGAATTCGGCATCGCTCCCGACTGATGCCCCTGCCCGGAACTGATATGAAAAACCCGTTATCAATCCAATCATGTGATCAATAACGGGTTTTCTTTTAGTGTCCCCGTGAACTTCCGTTTAGGAATGCCCCTTACGCCCAAAGGCTAATGTCAGAGACTCTCATAATGCTTTTTCAGAATGTCGTACGCCTTCTGAATAACCTTGGTCTTCTCGGAATAAAGCTTAATCATGTCGGGGCTGAGTCCGCGGGAGACCAGACGATCGGGATGATACTTCTTCATCAGCTTGTGATATGCCGAACGCACATCGTTAATGTTGGCCTTCTTGTTCAGCCCGAATACCTCAAGAGAGTTGGACACTTCATCATGAGGCACGTATCCTCTTGAGTAACCGTTGTTGGAATATCTGGCCTCTTCATGCTTCTGCCTTGTTCCCAGAGTGGAGATGAAGTTTTCGAATTCACTTATGGCCTTGTTCTGTCTGATGTACCTTTCAAGCTTAAACAGCGGTATGGCCATCCTTTCGGCAACGCGGGTCAGACGATTCTTCTCCTCAATGGACATTACGCCGTCAATGAAAACAACGTAAACAAGAAACTCGATAAGACGGTGACGGTAAACATCGTCATCATTTATGGCAGCCCTGAGTTTGACGCAGGTATCAGTAGGATCGAAACCGACGGTGCGTCCCAGATTGAACTGCTCTTCAAAAAAGGCCTTATCCTCCTCACTGTCAGCAAGATCATCAAGCCTTTTCAGTATCTTTTCCAGCTGGTTTGGTCTGGCTCTGGAATTGTGTGAAATATAACCGGCCAGAATAAATTTTGAAGCATTGAAAATGCGTTTCTGCTCTTCGGTATATTCAGGTCTTTTGTTTGCGGGATTGTACTTCTTATCCAGTGCGGCTCCTACAGCCCATGCCACGCCTACAAGAATCATGGCCGGCATCGGAGTGTCAAACATGAAATAAAAGGATATCACGGCAGTGATAACGGTAAGAACAAGAGTAAAGGCTCTCTTTGCCACCTGATTCACTATATCACTCATTTATGCCTCCGCCTTATTCATTTCCCTGAGACGCAAATCAAGACTGCCAAGTCTTTCCGGAGTGCCGACATCACACCAGTATGCCTGCAGATAACGTGCAAGAAGCTGTCTTTCGGCAATCCACCTGTCAAAATACGGCTTAAGCTTTGCCCTCTCGTCAGGAATATCCCTGAAGGCCTCCGGTCTGTATACCGCTATTCCGCTGAAGGTCAGTTCCCTGTCAGATGCCAGATATCCGTCCCTTATGCTGAAATCCCCTTCAGGATGAAAATCAGGATTGTCAGTCAGATACAGACATCCCAGCGCATCCCCGAGTTCCGTCCTGACAAGCTCACCGTAGTCCAGTTCACAGTATACGTCACCGTTAACCACGGCAAAAGGCTCGTCACCAAGAAGATGAAGTGCATGTCTGATTCCTCCTGCCGTCTCAAGACCTCCCGGCTGTTCCGGAGAATAACTGATGTGCACCCCGTATTTTTTTCCGTCTCCCAGACGTTCCTCTATGAGGTTACCGAGCCAGGCATGGTTTATTACCAGTTCCGTAATTCCGACATTTTTGAGCTTTTCGATATGATATTCAATCAAAGACTTATCATTTACCTTAAGTAAAGGTTTTGGGGTGGTATCGGTCAGCGGACGCATTCTTTCGCCCCGGCCGGCAGCCAGAATCATAGCCTTCATATTTACAACCCTTATTGCTGATGATTATTTTTGGGAATTATCGGTAACAGTCAGGAACTTAACTGACACAATGGCTTTTACTGCATTTTAATCCCAAACATAAAATTAACCTACAACTTAAACGGGAAAGTCTGATTATAGTGTGTTCATGACCACATTTAAACGCTTTATAAACAGGACAGAAACGTTTTTCAGACGTTGGGTTCCGCGGAACCATCCATAGTCCTGAAGGTACCGCGGATCGTTTAAGAAAGATTAAGAAGCCTTAAAACTGCTGCAGGAATTCACCAGATCGGCAAAATCCGGATTATGGCGGCCGTATTTTTCAAAAAGGCCTGCCAGATCGGACAGTTCAGGGTACATTCCGCAAATCATCCGGATATTGTGGATAACCCTCGGAATGTACTGCAGATATCCGTTCTTTCCGTCACGGAAATACAGTCTGCTGAATATACCCACGCATTTATACAGTCTCTGCAGAGCAGTGATGTATACGGCTCTTCTGAATTCATCAAAATCCACTGAATCACCGAGAACGCCTGTTTTCCGGACTTCATCCATAAAAGCCTTTATTAAAAAGGTACGATCCTCTTCGGAGAAATCACGGTAGCAGTCGAATATCAGTGAGGCAAAATCGTAGGTGAGCGGACCGAGAACGCTGTCCTGAAAATCAACAAGGGCAAGCCCGTCTCCGGAAAGCATTATGTTTCTGCAGTGAAAATCACGATGCATGAATACCTGTGGCAGACTGAGATTATTGGAAATCATTATTTCAGCAGCATCCTTAACGATCTTCCCGTCATCAGACGTAAACGTGACTCCCTGAGCTTTGCGGAAATACCATTCAGTTCCAATATCGATTTCTCTCAGCATGAATTCACGGTCGAACGGAGGCAGGCCTGAGGCCCCTGCTCCTGCAAGACGAGCCAGAAGTTTTACGGCTCTGAGGCACAATGGCATGCTTTCTTCCGCATTCATATGCTTGGACATGGTCTCGTTGCCAAGATCATCAACCAACAGGAAGCCGTGCTCATAGTCTACGGAAAGAACCTTCGGCACCCTTATGCCGTTACTCAGATAAAGGGCGCTCAGTTCAACAAACTCTCTGTTCTTTTCTGTTGCGGGAGGAGCATCCATAAGAATCCCCTCGTCCACCCTGTAGAATTTTCTGAAGGAGGCATCACCGCTAATCATTACCGGAACCGAAACGTGGTTTGCTGACAGGCTTTTATACCATGCTGTCAGAGCTTCAAGTCTGCTGGTGGACATCTTACTTTTTCCTAAACATTAAATCCCACACGCCGTGGCCGAGTCTCTGGCCTCTTAATTCAAATTTTGTAAGCGGACGGAAATCCGGTCTCGGTATATAGGTATTGTCGGCGGACAGGTTCTCGATACGCTCATCGGCACTCAATACCTCAAGCATCTGTTCCGCATAATTTTCCCAGTCGGTTGCCATGTGAATAATTCCGCCGCATCTGAGCTTAGGCATAATCAGATCCAGAAATTCTGGCTTTACGATTCTTCTCTTGTGATGACGGGCCTTATGCCACGGATCCGGGAAAAACAGCTGAAGAGTATCAATGGATCCGTCCGGAATCATATTGTTTAATACTTCAACGGCATCGTGGTGCACAATTCTTAAATTGCTTATGCCCTTATCACGGATATCTGCAAGACATGCACCGATTCCTGGGGTATGAACCTCAATTCCGAGAAAATTGCGTTCAGGAGCCTTAAGAGCCATTTCAACAAGAGACTTGCCCATGCCGAATCCGATTTCAACGGTAAGCGGAGCCCCTTCACGGCCGTATGTTTTATCGATATCGAGCCGGCTTTCTTCGTACTCAATGCCCCATACCGGCCACAATTCCCTGAGAGCTCTTTCCTGACCTGTTGTCAGACGGCCTTCTCTTAAAACATAACTTTTAATTCTTCTGAGATGAGGAACTTCTTCTTCAATTACATTTTCCATAACTATTATTCTGCCTGTTAATAAATTAATTTAATTCTGCCGTCATGTGACATTGGGATTCGGACTGCGGATATTATACATTATGATTCGTCTAATACACACAATTGCAGATTATACGATATGCGGCTTTATTCCCGAAACAGTTTGTGGCGTGATGCAGGGGCCCGTTTCCCGATCAGTCACCGTTCTGCGTCCTTCCACAAAAAAGGCCGCAAATCAGTGATTTGCGGCCCTGTCCGATTCAACCTTTTTCTTACTAGATAAGGCTTAAATCCTGCATTGCACTCTTGATTTCAGACTTGGTCTGAGCGGAAAGAGGCATTACAGGCAGACGGCATTCCTCAGTGCACAGTCCGAGCAGTGAACATGCATACTTGGCTCCTGCCGGGCTTGGTTCCTTGAACATCAGCTTGTGAAGACGCATGAGGCTGTCCTGCTTTTCACGAGCTTCAATGTACTTACCTTCAAGAGTAAGAGCCTGAACTTCGGCAACAAGCTTTGGAGCAACGTTTGCGGTTACGGAAATAACACCGGTACCGCCGGCAACGTTGTAACTTACGGCAGTGGCATCTTCACCGGAGAGCCATACGAAGTCCTTTCTCTTAATGAGCTGTCTTTCAACCCATGGTCTTGCCAGATCACCGGTAGCATCCTTGATGCCGATTACGCGAGGAAGCTCGGCAAGCTTAGCCACGGTTTCAGGAAGGATATTCACAACTGCTCTGCCGGGAATGTTGTACAGAACGATAGGAATATTGGTTTCGTCATGAAGCTTCTTGAAGTGGGCATAGAGGCCGTCCTGATTTGGACGGTTGTAGTAACCGGCAACGTGCAGGGTTGCATCGGCACCAGCCTTTTCGGCAACCTTGCTGTATTCAATGGCTTCAACCGGATTGTTAGAACCAGCACCGGCAATGATGCTCATTTTACCCTTGGCGATTTCTGCCGTAATTTCGATAACACGGCAGTGTTCTTCAGGGGTAAGGGTAGGACATTCACCAGTGGTACCTACCGGAACAATGCCATTGGTTCCCTGTTCGATGTGCCACTTAACAATATTGCGGAGAGCAGCTTCATCAAGTTTTCCGTCCTTGAACGGAGTAATAAGAGCAACTATTGATCCATGGATCATTCTTCTAATTTCCTTTGCTAAAATTATCAACAAGCCGGCTTTATTATACTCCGAAGAGAAATAATATTCGATTCCAAAATCATTTCTTTCCCGGCTTTTATTTCACTCAGCCCTTGAAATTACTTCTGAGGTCTGAGTGTAGGGAATAAAATCACGTCTCTGATGGTGTGACAGTTTGCAAACAGCATTACCAGTCTGTCGATACCGATACCTTCACCGGCTGTCGGAGGCAGACCGTGTTCCAGAGCGGTAATGAAGTCAGCATCGTAGTACATGGCTTCATCGTCACCGGCTTCCTTCTGTTCAACCTGAGCTCTGAATCTGGCTGCCTGATCCTGAGCATCGTTAAGTTCTGAGAACGCATTACCCAATTCACGGCCGGCGATAAAGAATTCGAAACGGTCGGTAAAATCAGGGTTCTTGTCATTTCTTCTTGCAAGAGGAGAAATTTCAAAAGGATATTCGGTAATGAAGGTTGGATGCTGAAGATTGTGTTCTGCAACCTCTTCGAAAATTGCAGAAATCAGATGACCGAGCTTCCAGGCACTTAAGATTTCGATGTGAAGCTTTTCGGCAATGGCATGAGCACGATCGTAATCTTCGAGGTCTTCCGGCTTAATCCAGTCTGCATACTTAAGAATTGCTTCCTTCATGGTAAGGCGGTCAAACGGCTGTGCGAAATCGAGATCAAGACCTTCTTCACCTTCCTTAGCATAGTGAATCTTGGTAGTACCGAGAACTTCGAGAGCAAGAGTCTTGAACAGATCTTCGGTAAAATCAATAAGGTCATGATAGTCGGCATAGGCCATGTAGAATTCCATCATTGTGAATTCAGGGTTATGTCTTACGTCAATACCTTCATTACGGAAGTTACGGTTAATTTCGAACACGCGTTCAAAACCGCCTACAACCAGTCTCTTAAGGAAGAGTTCAGGAGCGATACGGAGATACATGTCCATATCAAGGGCATTGTGGTGAGTAATGAACGGTCTGGCTGATGCACCGCCAGGGATGGTCTGCATCATTGGGGTTTCAACTTCCATGAAGCCGTGAGAGGTCATGTACTTTCTGATACCGGCAATAACCTTTGAACGGATGATGAAGGTATTTCTTGAACGTTCATTGGAAATCAGGTCAAGATATCTCTGACGGCAACGGGCTTCCTGGTCAACAAGACCCTTGAACTTTTCAGGAAGAGGACGCAGAGCCTTGGTCAGTAATCTGATGTTGGTTACGTGAACTGATAATTCGCCGGTCTTGGTCTTGAACACGCGACCTTCACAGCCGACGATGTCACCGAGATCGTATTTCTTGAATTCTTCGTTGTACTGATTTTCAGGTAAATCATCACGGGTTACGTAGATCTGAATCTTTCCGCCCATATCCTGAAGGGTTGCGAAAGAAGCCTTGCCCATGATACGGCGGGTAAGCATGCGGCCTGCAATCTTAACTACGTGTTTCTCAGCTTCAAGAGCCTCCGGATCTTTATCATCATAAAGGCTGTGTAAATCTGATGAGATGTGATCTCTGCGGAAATCGTTAGGAAAAGCGATACCGTTTTTTCTGATTTCATCTAACTTAGCGAGACGCTGTGCCATTTCATTGTTTAACTCAGAATTCTGAGTCTCAAGCTGATTTTCCATAATTTTTCCTATTGAATTAAAGTCCTGCTTTTAAGCTTTCTCTAATAAATTCCTTTATACCGCCGTCCAGCACAGACACGGTATTTCTGTCTTCATAACCGGTACGCAAGTCTTTTACGCGTGAATCGTCCAGTACATATGATCTGATCTGACTTCCCCAGCCGATATCAGATTTTGAATCTTCAAGGCTCTGCTTTTCTTCCTGTTTCTTACGGAGTTCCAGTTCATAAAGCTTTGCCTTCAGCTGCTTCATTGCCTGTTCCCTGTTCTGATGCTGAGAACGTTCATTCTGACACTGTACTACCGTATTTGTCGGAATATGGGTAATTCTGATTGCGGAATCGGTCTTGTTAATGTGCTGTCCGCCCGCACCTGATGCCCTGTAGACATCAACACGGAGGTCGGCCGGATTGATTTCGATTTCAATCCTGTCATCCACTTCCGGATAAACGAACGCTGAGCAGAATGACGTATGACGACGGTTTCCTGAATCAAAAGGCGACTTACGCACCAGACGGTGAACCCCGGTCTCCGTTCTGAACCAGCCGTAGGCATAAGGTCCGGTAAACTTGATTGTTGCAGATTTGATTCCGGCAACTTCACCTTCCGATATTTCGATAATTTCGCTCTTAAATCCGTTCTTATCCGCAAATTTCAAATACATGCGCATAATCATGCTGGCCCAGTCCTGAGCTTCGGTTCCGCCGGATCCGGACTGAATGTCCATGTAACAGTTGGATGCATCGTGCGTACCGCTGAACATGCGCTTAAACTCAAGTTCCGACAATAGGCTGTCAACTGAATCGAGGACGGAAATCAGCTCCTGATACGCCATCTCATCCTGATCGGTCTTAACCATTTCAAAAAGAACATCACAGTCATCAAAATATCCTGACAGGGTGTCAAAGGTTCCGGTACATGACTCAAGTTCCTGCTTTTCCCTGCTCAGTTCCTGATATCTGGCCTGATCACCCCAGACTTCAGGATTTTCCAGCAAACCCGCAACTTCTTCAAGGCGTTCACGTTTGCTGTCCGGGTCAAAGATACCCCCTGAGGCTGTCGGTGCGATTCTGGTAATCGCTTAATCTGTTTTCAAGAGAGGTTATTTCCAACATACTGCTTCACTAAAGTTTCCAATAAATAAAACCGTCCATCGTGCAAAACACAATGGGTGCTGTATTATACATTTTTTTTATCATTTTTTCGACTTAAATCTCATTTCAGCATGCTTAATTCAGATCCCGATTCGAAGCGGTTCTCCAAAAACACGTCACCGCAGGCATCACGGCCAATTCGGCATGACCACGGAGCATGAAATCATTAAGTGGACGTATGCGGAAAAAACCATACGATTCATGATATAATGCACCGGGATGTGATTTTTAACCGTCACTTTTCCGTACTTAAACGAAAACAGGACACATATTATGTTAAGTAATGATATTACCAATTCCGTTGCGCTTGCCCTCAAAGAGGATTTGGGCGGTGAACTTGATCCTTCTCTTGATATTACGGCTCAGCTGATTCCTGCCGACCGCGTAAGCGATGCCACCGTTATTACCAGAGAAGAAGGCGTATTCTGCGGCAAAGCATGGGTTGACGAAATATTTCATCAGCTCGGTGACCGCGTTACCGTGGAATGGCTCGTCAAGGATGGTGACAAGGTTGCTCCGGGACAGGAACTTTTCCGTCTTCACGGAAATGCCCGTATCATGCTTACGGCTGAACGTACCGCTCTTAATTTCGTACAGACCCTTTCCGGCGTTGCCACTGCCGTTTCCGCATACGTTAAGGAAATGAGAGGCACAAACTGTACCCTTCTCGACACCAGAAAAACAGTTCCGGGACTCCGCACCGCTCTTAAGCATGCAGTTGTTGCAGGCGGCGGTCACAATCACCGCATGGGACTTTTTGATGCGTATCTTATAAAGGAAAACCACATCATGGCATGCGGCGGCATCAGACAGGCCATCGAAACCGCCAGAAAGCTCAATCCCGGAAAAATGGTTGAAGTTGAAGTGGAAAACCTTGATGAACTTCAGCAGGCTCTTGATGCAAACAGTGACATCATCATGCTGGACAACTTTGACATTCCGGCAATGGAAGAAGCGGTAAAAATCACCAATCACAAAGCCAAGCTTGAAATCAGCGGCAACGTAAATCTTTCAACCATTGCAAGATATGCGAAGATCGGCGTAGATTTCATTTCCGTCGGTGCCCTTACCAAGAACGTAAGAGCAATGGATCTGTCAATGAGATTCAAAAAATAGGATTTACCGTCTGAAAACAACACGTTAAACACATTATCAGGGATGAGAACCTTCAGGTTCTCATCTTTTTTTGCGTACATATTCTTACTTAATTCAGATAATCATTGCCAAGAACAAAGAAATTTATATATTTATTGTAAAACTGTACGATAGACATATTTTTTTAGTATAATGTTATCAGACTGTAAAAATTATCTGCAAATTGTAAGAGAGTGGTAATATGTTTTATAAAGTTCTTCTTTACGGTATCATCACAGTTATTTTTGTTGCCCTGTTAGGCAAAATCAACAGCAACACATCACTGTATACTGCCGAAAACAACGCAGTGGAATTCATATTCCCGGTATGGGACTGGGGTCATCCGTGGCTCTATGTTAACGTTGATTCAGCAGGCGTAAGCTTCAAAAAGCCTCACGACCTTCCTTTACGCTTCGCACAGGAAAAGTTTGATGCCCAGAAGACCCGTTCTGATCTGGTATGCCACGAAAAGGGTGAACAAAGCAATGAATGCGAAGAAGAACTCATTGCCCTTGATAATCTGGAAATCAAGCTTGATGAAGCGGAAGCCGAACTTGAAACCCTGATTGAACAGCTTGGAGACGACATCAGGCTCTCCAAGAAATACGAAAAGGATCAGTTCAACTTCTAGTAGTTCCTAAACATAAATATTCAGGAAACCGGTCCGGTTATCATTTAACCGCCGGTTTCTTTTATTTTGTCTGACGTCTCATGAAAATCATTTAATTCATATCAAAACCCCGGTGACACTGATAGTCACCGGGGTTTTCGGATTATTCATCTTTGCGTTTATCTGTCATCAGTATAAACAAACTCAACCCTGTCAGACAGATGGCACACCAGTTCGTACGGAATGGTGTTTACCGACTCCGCAACACACTCAACAGACACACTGTCGGTTCCCCAGAGGTAAACCCTGTCACCTATTTTATCCACGGCACCGGCACCAAGATCAACAAACATCATGTCCATGCATACATGACCTGCAGTTTTAGCTAACCTGCCGTTTATTTCAACCGGAGTACCGCTTGGAACCGCTCTCGGATATCCGTCTGCATAACCCACGGCGACAATGGCCAGTCTGGTAGGTTTTTCACACACCCACGATGCACCGTATCCGACAACATCTCCGGGCTTAAGATCCCTGATGGCAATTATTTCCGATGACAGCTTCATAACGGGACGGAGTCCCATGTCCTTTCCGGTTTTCCCCAGGGTCGGTGAAATCCCGTACTGGGTAATTCCGGGTCTCACGAATTCGGTTGATTTCTCCGGGAAATAGGCACATGCCGCTGAATTAGACAGACACTTAGGTCCGTTCCACCCATCGGTCATTCTTTTCCATTCGGCAAGCTGAAGCTCATTATAATCTTTAAGACTGTCATCATCGGCACAGCTCAGATGAGAAATAATGCCGACAGGCTTTCTGACGCTGGCACAGGATGCAAGACCTGCAGCTGCGGAATCAAGCTCATCCCCGTTAAATCCAAGACGCTGCATTCCCACGTTAACCTGCAGCCATACGGTAAAGCAGTTATCGGAAGAATAGGTTCTGAGGGCATCTATCTGCCACTGAGAATGAACGGTAAACTCCAGAGCATAACGTTCTATGAGATTAAGGTCATCTTCCCTGAAAAAACCGCCGAGCATCAGTATCGGCTTTGTTATGCCGGCATCCCTCAGTTCTATGGCCTCTTCTATTCTGGCTACGGCAAAACCGTAAACGGTATCATTTAATGCCTTTGCACAACGGACACTGCCGTGTCCGTACGCATCAGCCTTAAGCACGCTGTATACTTTACTTTCAGGCAACTTCTGCCTAATCAGATTTACGTTATGTCTCAAAGCACTCAGATCGATCTGAGCCTGCACGGTTTTCATCACTAATCCTATTTATATTTATTATTAAAAACCTACCTGATTACGTCATAACCGCCGATTACACTGTCTGTTCAATATTTGCTTGTGACGTTTCAGTAAATCTTGCGTAATTCCCCTGGAAAAACATGTCAACGATGCCGGTAGGACCGTTTCTCTGTTTACCTATTATTATTTCGGCCTTACCCTTTAAATCAGGATTGTCTCTCTGATATGCCTCTTCTCGATGCACGAACATAATTACGTCAGCATCCTGTTCGATGGAACCGGATTCGCGTAGGTCGGCATTCATAGGTCTCTTATCCTTACGTCCCTTTTCAATGTCACGCCCTACCTGTGCCAGGGCAATTACCGGAATCTGCAATTCCTTCGCCAGAGACTTGAGAATCCATGAAGCCTCACCTATCTGTTCATGTCTGGCTCTGCCGTCATTAGGGAAATTGATACGCTGCAGGTAATCCACCATGACCGCGCCAAGGCCGTTATATTCTCGGCTTAGTCTCTTGGTTATGGATCTTATCTCCTGAGCGCTTACCTGTCCGTCACAGATGAATATCGGCGGATACTTGTAGTTGTTAACCTTGGTAGCCACGGTCAGCATGTTCTTCAAATCCGTTTCATCAAGACGGTATTTCTTTAATTTGTCCATTTCAATGTGAGCCATGGACGCTATAAGTCTGGTGACAATCTCCTTGGCATTCATTTCAATGGAAAATACGAGTACCGGTTTAATTCCCGGATCCGACTTGAATGCCATGTTTTCCACCAGATTCATGCCGAAGGTGGTTTTACCCATCGCCGGTCTGGCGCCCACAATAATCAGCTCGCCACCGTGAAGCCCCGCAGTCATGCGGTCCAGCTCCACATAGCCCGTGGTAACGCCTGTTACCTCAATGTTCTTATTATTGTTTTCCCTGATGTCATTTACGACATCAAAAATTACGGATTTAATGTCCTTCGGCGTATTCTCATCAATACCGGAATTCTCTTCCCCCAGCTTGATGATACTGTTTTCCAAATCATCTCTTATTGAGGAAACGGACTCACCGTTAGGCACATAAAGCTTTCTTTCTACGGAACCGATGAGGTTAAGAATTTTTCTTGCCTGAGACCTTTCGCTTACTAT
This sequence comes from uncultured Ruminobacter sp., assembly GCA_902764345.1. Classification (GTDB taxonomy): domain Bacteria; phylum Pseudomonadota; class Gammaproteobacteria; order Enterobacterales; family Succinivibrionaceae; genus Ruminobacter. The sequence goes on along the minus strand of CACWVT010000006.1, from coordinate 46,536 downwards.
GGTCGTGTAACTCAGGATATCTACCGATACGGGAGGCTTGCTCTGCAGAGAAAGAAGATATGCCTGTCCGCCAACCTTTTCCAACTGACCGCACTGCTTTAATTCACCTGCCAGATTGATTATGTCTATGGACTTGTCGGCCACTGACAGTCTCTGTATCGCACTGTAAATCAGTCTGTGATTTTCACTGAAGAAATCATCAACGGAAATCTTCTGATTCACCAGCTCCAGCTTATTCGGGGTAAGCAGCAGCGAACCGAGAACGGCCTGTTCAGCTTCAAAATCATGAGGCATTCCCAGCGGTTCATTTGGATTGCGGTTAACCCTTCCGTCACTTATGGAATTGTTTCCCGAAACCTTATCCCATTCAGGAGAAGTCGGAGTAAGCGGCATTGGCTGTGTCCCATTCAAAAACATATAACAAAAAATTCATTGTATTATATACCACTTGCCTTCAGAATTTACAGAATCAAGTCAAAATATGCAGGCATCATGCTAATATGTCAGCAACATTAACGGAGGCACAGGGATAACAACAGAACCGTTCAGACAACGATGATACAGGAACAAAAACGTTTGAAGGGAAGTTGGAAGTAAGGAAGATCAGATGGCGCACCCTGAAGGATTCGAACCTTCGACCGCTCGGTTCGTAGCCGAGTACTCTATCCAGCTGAGCTAAGGGTGCTCACAATCGAATTTTAAATGGCGCACCCTGAAGGATTCGAACCTTCGACCGCTCGGTTCGTAGCCGAGTACTCTATCCAGCTGAGCTAAGGGTGCCCTATTTAAAAACTATGTCAAACCTGGCGGTGAGAGAGGGATTCGAACCCTCGATACCCTTTTGGGGTATGCTCCCTTAGCAGGGGAGTACCTTCGGCCTCTCGGTCATCTCACCATCAAGTTTCTTTGTGGGCGTAATTTTACAATGTTCACAGATATTGTCAAGCGGTTAGGTTTAAAAAAACTGATTTTTTTGAATTATTATGTCCGTTTGCAAGTTTTTTAAACAATTTAACGGATTGTTCCGCTTTTTTAATATACCGGAGGCACAACAGGAACATACGTAAATCCGACCGTGGGGAAACTGATGAATTCCTGGGAAACAACACCCTTCCGCATCATACAACCGCAAATTCTTACTGAAAACGGTCAGATGTCCGGAACACGAACTTACTTTGGGAATCACCCCGGAGTAACGGTAAAAACACAAATACCGGAATTAGGGAACGAACACTGTAAACTGTTCACTTGAATCATGTAACTGAAAAGACGGGAAGCGTCAGATGAAAATGGAAATTATAATAAAATACGGATGCTATGGATGTTCCGTAACATCACATATCTTTGAAATGATATCGTTGGAAATGAAACCTACTTATCTGCTGATTTACGAACTTCAGCCTTATCTGAAGATTCTTCAGAATCCTTCTTTTCGATCAGCTCAGAACGCTGAATGCTCACTTCCTTTGGTGCATCAACGCCGATACGAACCTGGTTACCCTTAATGCTTAATACGGTAAGTTTAACATCTTTACCGATTGTTATAGCTTCACCTAAACGTCTTGTTAAAATTAGCATTGTTCTCTCGCTTACATCATGATAGCTTGACTGAAATATCTCACCTTACATCTTATATTCTATATTACCTGTGATTATTTATCCATAAAAAAAGAGTTCCACTTGAAAATAGAACTCTTTTTTATTTTTGTTGCTTATTAAATAAATAATCAGCCTAATCTTTCTTCAAGCCAGAGAGCTACGCTTTCCATGGCCTTTGGCAGACTGGCAACATTGGTACCGCCACCCTGAGCCATGTCAGGACGTCCGCCACCCTTACCGTCAATCTGACTGGCAACATGGTTAACCAGATCACCCGCCTTAACTCTTGAAGTAAGATCCTTGGTAACACCGGAAATCAGGAATACCCTGCCGTCAACAACTGAGGCAAGAACGATAACCGCACTCTTGAGTCTGTTCTTGAGATCGTCGAGAGTGGTTCTCATTTCCTTGACTTCAACACCGTCAAAGGTAGCAATCAGTGTCTTTACTCCGTTGATTTCAGTAACTGAATTCATAAGATCGGATACTGCAGACAGAGCAAGCTTTTCCTTGAGTGCTGAGTTCTCGTGTTCAATTTCACGAACGTGATCGAGAGTTACCTTAACCTTTTCGGTAAGACCGAAGGCTTCGCTCTTTAAGAGTTCCGCACTTCTTCTTAACTCGTTGTTGAGCTTCTGAACATAGCTTAACGCAGCAAGATTGGTAACAGCCTCAATTCTTCTTACGCCGGCGGCAATACCGCTGTCAGAAAGAATCTTGAAGAATCCGATGTCACCTGTTCTGTTTACGTGCGTACCGCCGCACAGTTCACATGAGAAATCACCCATGGATACCACGCGAACCTTCTGCTCGTACTTTTCACCGAACAGAGCCATTGCGCCGGTCTTCTTAGCCTCTTCCAGATCCATAATACTGGTTGAAACATCAAGGTTATCGGCAATTGCGCGGTTCACCAGAACTTCAACTTCCGCAATCTGTTCCTCGGTTAAAGGCTCATTGTGTGAGAAGTCAAAACGGAGACGTTCGGCATTAACTGAAGACCCCTTCTGGTTAACATGAGTACCGACAACCTGACGTAATGCAGCCTGAAGCAGATGGGTGGCACTGTGATGGGCACAGGTCAGTTTTCTGTTTGCGGCATCAACTTCGGCAACAACCTTCATACCAGGTACAAAAGAACCGAGTTCCACCTTACCGATGTGAATAATTGCATTACCGGCCTTCTTGGTATCGCTTACCCTGAAAATGAAATTGTCATCAGCCTTAATCACGCCGATATCACCGGCCTGACCGCCGCATTCCGCATAGAACGGACTTGACTTGAGAACAATTACCCCCTGCTCGTCGGTTGAAAGGGCTTCAGCCTCTTCAACTCCCTTAAAAATGGTCTCGATTTCAGTTTCTTCAGTCAGTCTGGTATAACCGACAAATTCAGTAGTACTCTGAATCTTCAACTGAGAGTTGTAGTCAACCTCAAATGAGCTGGCTTCCTTGGCACGAGCGCGCTGCTTGTCCATTTCGCTGTTGAAGCCTTCAAGATCAATTACGTAACCGGCATCTCTTACCACGTCAGCGGTAAGGTCAACTGGGAAGCCGTAGGTATCGTAAAGCTTGAATACCACATCACCAGGAATTGTTCTTCCTTCACCGAGAGCCTCGAGCTGTTCATTCAACAGGGTAAGACCTCTGTCAAGAGTTCTTATGAACTGTTCTTCTTCCTTCTTAAGGGTCTTTTCAATCAGATCCTTATGGGCTCTGAGTTCCGGATAAGCATCCCCCATAAGCTCAGCCAGTGGGGCAACAAGCTTATAGAAAAACACTTCCTTGGCACCCAGCAGACGGCCGTGTCTGACCGCACGTCTGATAATACGTCTTAACACGTATCCTCTGCCTTCGTTTGAAGGAAGCACTCCGTCAGCAATAAGGAATGAACATGAACGGATATGGTCGGCAATAACGCGAAGTGACTTATTGGTAAGGTCGGTTACTGATAAAACCCTGGCGGTGTTTTCAATAAGATCCTTGAACAGGTCGATTTCGTAGTTTGAATGAACACCCTGCATTACCGCAGCAATACGTTCAAGCCCCATACCTGTATCTACGGAAGGACGAGGAAGCTTATGGAATTCTCCGTCAATGGTACGGTTGTACTGCATGAATACGATATTCCAGACCTCAATGAATCTGTCACCGTCTTCTTCAGGGGATCCCGGAGGGCCGCCCCAGATGTCTGCACCGTGGTCGTAGAAAATTTCGGAGCAAGGACCGCAAGGACCGGTATCACCCATCTGCCAGAAATTATCTGAAGCATATGGAGCTCCCTTGTTATCACCGATTCTTACGATGCGTTCTGCAGGAACACCGATTTCCTTGTTCCAGATATCGTAAGCTTCGTCATCTGTCTGATAAACGGTTACGGTTAACTTTTCAGCAGGAAGCTTTAATACTCCGGTAAGGAAGCCCCAAGCAAAATGGATGGCATCCTTCTTGAAATAATCACCGAAGCTGAAGTTTCCCAACATTTCAAAGAATGTATGATGACGGGCAGTATAACCGACATTGTCCAAGTCGTTATGCTTACCGCCTGCACGAACACATCTTTGAGCAGTAGTAGCGCGGGAATAACTTCTAAGCTCTTTACCCAGGAAAACATCCTTGAACTGATTCATACCGGCATTGGTAAATAACAGCGTAGGATCGTTATGAGGTACTAAAGAGCTTGAACTTACCACCTCATGACCATGCGAATGGAAATATTCGAGAAACGCCTTGCGAATCTCTGAGGTTGTCATGTACATATTAAGCCTTTATTGATTTTTCGTGATAAAAATACTAAATATTTAGTTTGCGTAGATTATATATTTTTTTCCGTATTTTGGCTAATAGAACTACAAAAACTTTTACCGTGCGGATGTGAAGTTTTTCAGTATATGAATATCCGTGCGGTCTGCAGCACTTTCCGCACCGGACAATTATCGGTTCCTGAGACTTTCCGAAACAGCCTGTTTAAGACCGGCAACCGCCTCCCCCTGGCTGAACCCCCTTCTTACGAGAAAAGCAACGGCCTTAAGTCTTTCCTTGTATTCAAGACTTTCCGGATGTTCATACCTGCGAAGCAGTACATCTCTTGCAAGTCCGTTCCAATCAGCGCCAACCTCATCAAGGCAGGATGTAATGAGCTCTCTGGAAAGTCCCTTCATTTTCGCCTCATAAAAAATCCTGAGTCTGCCGTAGCCGTTTCCGACATAATGACGCACAAGCATGTCGGCACATCTGGCGTCACTCTGATATCTAAGTTCCTGAAGTCTCTCAATGACGGCGTTGACTTCATCCTCATCCCTACAGCGGGAGCGCAGTTTTACCGAAAGCTCGTAAGCGGAATAATCCTTTTTAGTCAGAAGCCTGACGGCATAACCGAACGCTTTTTCCAGTGAACTGTCTGTCATAATCAATCCTTTAAAAACAAATCGCCCCGCCTGAATCACGATCAGTCGGGGCTCATGTCTGTTCTGAATTACAGGTCTTCAGGTATTTCGGCAACCTCAAGTTCAGGAGGAAGATCAATGCCGTCCACCGCATCAGACTCATCTGCTGATTCAGCTTCGGCACTTATGGAGAAATCATTATGATTCTTGTAATACTCTCTGATTCTTGCAATCATTTCTTCCTTTACGTCATTGTTTGACTCAAGGTACTTAATCACATTATTCTTGCCCTGGCCAATCTTCTGTCCGTTATAGGAGAACCAGGCACCTGATTTTTCAATGATATCGGTCTTTACGCCAAGATCCACAATTTCACTTTCCATACTGATTCCCTTACCGTAGAGAATCTGGAAATCAGCAGTCTTGAACGGAGGAGCCACCTTGTTCTTAACTACCTTCACCCTGGTTTCATTACCGATGATTTCTTCACCGTCCTTTATTGGAGACCCCTTGCGGATATCCAGACGGACGGAAGCATAGTACTTAAGCGCATTACCGCCGGTAGTGGTTTCCGGGTTACCGAACATTACGCCAATCTTCATGCGCAGCTGATTGATGAACACGCACATGCAGTTCGCCTGCTTGATACTGCCAGTTAACTTACGCAGGGCCTGAGACATGAGTCTGGCCTGCAGACCCATGTGGGAATCCCCCATATCTCCGTCAATTTCAGCCTTCGGTACCAGAGCAGCAACGGAGTCAATAATAATAAGATCAATACCGCCTGAACGGACCAGGGTATCACAGATATCCAGAGCCTGTTCACCGTTATCCGGCTGAGAAACATAAAGATTCTGGATGTTTACGCCAAGCTTTGCGGCATAAACAGGATCCAGTGCATGTTCCGCATCGATAAATGCGCAGCTCTTGCCCTTTTTCTGAGCCTGAGCAATAAGCTCGAGGGTCAGAGTGGTTTTACCTGAACTTTCCGGACCGTAAATTTCAACTATGCGGCCGCATGGAAGTCCGCCTATTCCCAAAGCTATGTCCAATGATAATGAACCTGTAGGAATACTCTCAATGTCAAGCTGCTTGTTGTCCCCCAAACGCATGATGGAGCCCTTACCGAACTGCTTGTTAATCTGATCGATAGCCGCCTGAAGCGCTTTCTGCTTATTATCCTGTTCTGCCTTACTTACTGCCATGGTTAGTCCGCCTTAGTATCTAAATTACCGTCAATATAAAAAATCTATGGATTAAGTATAGTTTTACTCTCAAAACATGTCAATAATTATTTTTGTTTTGCGTATATTTTTTATTTTATCATCTCTTCCCGCCGTTCTGCGGAATTATCCCGGGGATCAGCCTCCGTATCTGTCGGTAATACATCCCCACGATGCTCTATTGTTATTGCTATTTGCAAAAAAGTCCATTTCCCTAAAAAAATGATTATCCGTTTTGAGATCAGTTCAGTTAAAAATGTCTTTTTCTGGTTTTACGTATGTGCGGAAATTTTTTCAAGAAGCCTTCTGAATGCCTCCGCAACAGTACAAAGTCTCACCTCCTGACGGTTTCCGTCAAAATGGTGACATTCCGTCTCCACATATCCGTCCGGATAACACCAGGCCATCCACACCGTTCCGACCGGCTTTTCCGGCGTTCCGCCGGTAGGACCGGCAATTCCGGAAACAGCCACACCTACCGTTGCCGCAGATCTTTCAACGGCTCCGCGAACCATTTCCTCAACGGTCTGCGAGCTGACTGCTCCGTGCCGTTCAAGCGTATCGGAAGAAACCCCGAGCATTTCCATCTTTGCTTCGTTGGTGTACGTAACAAACGCCCGATCAAACCATTCTGAAGAACCGCTTATGTCCGTGATAAAAGCGCTTATCAGTCCGCCCGTACATGATTCAGCAGTACACATGCTGATTCCCAAATGCTGCAGCACCCTGCCAAGATCTGCCGACAGCTTAAGAATTTCCGTTACCTGATTTTCTGACACCGTACTCAAACTTAATACCTCTTAATTTTTTGGTTTGTTTTGAATTATGATAAACTATTGGCTCAATTATTTAAGCTGTAATTTCTCTTTTTTAATCGTAAATCAACATATAAAACAATGGTCACTTCATCCAATAATGCAACGCCGCTGATGCAACAGTATCTGTCCGTAAAAAGCCAGTATCCTGAAACCCTTCTGCTTTACAGAATGGGCGACTTTTATGAAACATTTTTTGATGACGCCAAAAAAGCGGCGGAAATTTTGGATATCACCCTGACCAAGCGCGGAACCTACAACGGCGAACCAATACCAATGGCCGGCGTTCCCTTCCATTCTGTGGACAACTATCTTGCCAGACTGATTGAACACGGCGAAAGCGTGGCCATCTGTGAACAGATTGGCGATCCGGCCACCGCCAAGGGAATTGTTGAAAGAAAGGTAACCCGCATAATAACTCCGGGAACAGTTACGGATGACAACCTTCTGGCGGAAAGAAAGGACAACTGCATTGTATGTGTATGCAGTGATCAGCTTACATATGCCGTGAGCTACATAAATCTGAGTTCCGGAGACTTCTACTGCTATGAGGCGGAAACGCCATCCGCCTTTGAATCCATTCTGCAGCGACTCCGTCCGGCGGAACTGCTCTATTCGGAAAATTTCAAATCCCCGGAGCTGCTGTCATCATATAACGGACTGCGCCGCAGACCCGTATGGGACTTTGACTACGAAACAAGTCTTAAAAAACTGTGCCGTCAGTTCGGTACCAGAGACCTGTCGGGCTTCGGTCTGAACGGAATCTCCATCGGCATCTGCGCAGCAGGTGCCCTGCTGAGTTACGTAAGCGAAACCCAGAAGACGACATTACTTCACATAACTTCTCTTAAAACGGAATCCGACAGCTCGTACGTATACCTTGATGCGAACTCTCAGCGAAATCTGGAGCTTGTTGAAAATCTTCAGGGCGGACAGACCCACACCCTGGCCTCGGTTCTGGACAGATGCGTAACCCCAATGGGCTCCAGAATGCTCAAAAGGAACCTGTTGCAGCCGCCCAAGGATCTGCATGTTATCGCCGGCAGACACGATCTCATTGCCGAGTTCATTGAAAACAGCGCTGTTGCCACCCTCTCCGAACAACTGAAGGAAGCCGGAGACCTCGAAAGAGTAACGGCAAGACTTGCACTGAAGAATCTGAGACCGAGGGACCTGTGCAAAATCAGGGCCGCACTCCGGATGCTCCCTGAACTGAAAAAACTCATGATGACATTCGGCGGAAAAACTGCATCCTACGGAGAAGCCATCCCGACCATAAACGAACTCGCCGATCTGCTTCTCAGAGCCATAAGGGAAAACCCGCCGATAGTCATTAGGGAAGGCGGGGTTATAGCCGACGGATACAGTGAGGAACTCGACTACCTGAGGCAGCTCACGGACGGTGCCGTGGACATTCTCAAAAAGGTGGAGGAAAGAGAAAAGCAGAGAACGGGCATCACCACCCTCAAAGTGGATTATAACCGTGTTCACGGATACTACATAGAAGTCACCAAGGCCAACGCTGATGCGGTACCTGACGACTATATCCGCCGTCAGACCCTGAAAAATGCCGAAAGATACATTACTCCGGAACTTAAGGAATACGAGGAACAGACCCTCACTGCCCAAAGCAGGGCTCTTGCACTTGAAAAGAAACTTTACGACGAGCTTCTGGACAGCGTGCTTCCTTATCTGAACACGCTGACAGACATCTCCAGAAAACTTGCAAACCTGGACATGATTCTCTCATTTGCCTCCGTCGCCGAACAGAATTACTACGTTCGTCCGGAATTCACTCCTTCAAGAGATTTGTGTATTGAACGCGGCAGACATCCGGTAATAGAACAGGTAATGAACAATCCGTTCATAGCCAACACGTCATCGCTTGATGATAACTCCACCCTGCTGCTGATTACCGGACCAAACATGGGAGGTAAATCAACCTACATGCGTCAGTGTGCACTTATTACACTGATGGCTTATGCCGGCTCATTTGTTCCCGCACACAAAGCAGTCATCCCGGATGTTGATAAAATATTTACCAGAATAGGAGCCAGTGATGATCTGGCTTCGGGCAGATCCACCTTCATGGTTGAAATGACCGAAACCTCATCCATCATCAATCAGGTAACCAGCAAAAGTCTGGTGCTCATGGATGAGATAGGCAGAGGTACCAGCACCATTGACGGCATGTCACTGGCATGGGCCGTAGCCGAATACTTTGCCAAAAAAAGATGTTACACACTGTTCTCAACCCATTACTTTGAGCTGACCGAACTTGCCAATACCTTTGCCAATGTCCGCAATGTTCATTTCGGGGCCCAGAAGAGCGGGGACAGCATTATCTTTCTACATAATGTCGAGGACGGTGCGGCCACCAGCTCATATGGTCTCGAGGTTGCGGCTCTGGCCGGTATTCCGAACACCATAATATCTCTTGCAAGGAAACGCATGAGATCCTTCACTACCGAGCATCTCACCGCCGAAGGGAAAAATGCTGAACAGGAAAGTTCTGAAGACAGGCTGCCTCCTGAGGTTGAAGACATCATCAGCACACTGAAATCACTTCATCCCGACACCATGTCGGCAAGAGATGCGCTTAATCTCATTTATGCCATGACAGACAAGATTAAGGATATGCAGTAAAAACAGGATCTTAAAATCAAAGCGGAGGCATCAGATATCTGAGGCCTCCGCTTTCTGAATACCGCCAAAGAAAAATATCTATCCATGAAACTCTGGTTATTTCTTAGGGAGATAACTTAACGGATTTACGGATTCTCCGTTGTGTCTTATTTCAAAATGCAGTCTTACCGATTTGGCATCCGTACTTCCCATTCTTGCTATCACCTGACCTGATTCAACCATCTGACCTTCAGCGACAAGAATGGCATCATTATGTGCATACGCAGACAGATAATCATCGTCATGATTGATAATGATTAGGTTTCCGTAGCCTCTTAAGGCATTACCGGCATATACAATCTTCCCCTTGGCCGCACTTCTGACAGAGTCACCGCGATTTCCGGAAATATCAATACCCTTGTTGTTTCTGCTGTAGCCTTCAACAATCTTACCGTTGTACGGCCACCTCCAGTTTACCTTGGCATTGTTTCTGGCAACGTTCTGATACTTTGAAGAGGAAGCTGATGAGGACTTGCCTCCTGTTGCCGCAGAAGATGATGCCGCCGTTCCTGATGAAGTCAGTGACATAGCAGGAGCGGATGAACCGGTTCTTTTTTCCGGTGTGGTCTTTGACGCCGTCTGCTGTTTTGAAGCAGATACAGGCTGAGATGAAGCTATCCTACCCTGATTAACGTTCTGAACCGATGAGTTAACGGTTTTCTTACCAACCACCAGCACCTGTCCGATTCTGATGTTAAAGCTTTTATCTATCCCGTTCATGGACGCCAGCTGGGCAGGAGTCAGATCGTAGCGTTTGGAAATATTGTAAACAGTATCCCCTTTCACGACACGGTACAGCTTCCGTTCCGATCTGACGGAGTCCGTAAGCAGCCTCTGTCCCACATTTATGGTATAAGGAGCTTTTATGCCATTAATAAGAGCCAGTGTCTGGTAATCCATATTATTTGCAAAAGCAACGGAATACAGGGTATCACCAGGCTTAACGATGTAATACCCCGCAGCTGATGCAGAGTTCCTTACCTGATTCTGTGAAACACTCTGTTTTCTGTAGGCTGTTTTGGTCGCACGGGAAGGAACCTGCTTTACACCGGTGAGATCAGACGGTGAATACGGACGGTCCGAAGTGGCACAGCCGACACTCACAATCAGAAAAATAACGGATGCACATAAACAGTAATTTGTTTTCATAGAAGCTTAATTTCCAGAAACAGAATACCAAACAATACCAATCAGAACAGCTGCCACCGTCAGCCATCCTATTAAATCTATATACTTACGAATCTTCTGGGCCAGTCTGCTGCCTCCGAGCTTCAGCAGCATGGCTATGAGGTAAAATCTTGCACCTCTTCCCAGCATGGAAACCAGAATAAACATCCATATCTGCAGCTGCCATGACGGAATATTCAGATTATGATTTGCCGCAGCCAGACCACAGCATATTGCCACCACCTTGTAAGGAACCGGCGTAAAAGATCCGATTACTATGAAAAATATACCGAATCTGGTCAGATACTCCTGAACCTTGCTGAAGGTATCAGTCCAGCCGAGTGTATCGAACAGTCCGGCAAGGTACAGCTCATAGAGATAGTACCCTACATAATAACCTGCAACAGCTCCGACTACTGATGACACTGTAGCATAAAAAGCATATCTGTATGATTTTTCCGGCTTCGCCAGACACATTGGGGCCAGCATGATATCCACAGGAATCGGCCAGAAAATGGATTCAATAAAGCTGTTTCCGGTTAAAAACCAAACGGCATATCTGTGTCGTGCAAGCTCTATGCATTTATCATAGATTTTTTCAAACAATTTCATTATCAGTAAACCTTTGAAATCCATCCGGACAGATCATCAAGAACCTGATAGGCTGTTAGATCTATGTGCAACGGAGTAACCGACACGTATCCTTCGGAAACGGCATATATATCGGTATCCTCAGCTTTGTCCAGGGCCTCTGCCTGAGGACCTATCCAGTATATCGGATGACCGCGCAAATCCTTTTCCTCAATGACACTTTCCGAACTCATTCTTCTTCCGAGTCTGGTTACCCTTACTCCTCTTATGGCAGATAATGGCAAATCAGGAACATTAATATTCAGGATTCTGTCTGACGGAATCGGACATTCGTCTATTCTCTCGATTATTCTGCTGACAACAGCAGCTGCAGTATCGTAATGAACACTGCCGCAAAGTGAAACCGCTATTGCCGGCAGTCCCAGATTTCTGCCCTCCACTGCAGCGGCCACGGTTCCGGAATATATCACGTCATCACAGAGATTCGCACCGTTGTTTATTCCAGACACCACAATATCCGGTTTGCTTGGAAGAAGGCTGTTGACCGCCAGATAAACACTGTCCGTAGGCGTCCCCTTCACGGCCAGATAATCTTCCTTGTTGATTTTCTGGATCCTCAGCGGATACTCAAGCGTCAGTGAGTGACTGGCCGCACTCTGATTACGGTCCGGAGCCACTACGGTAACCTTATGCCCCGCTTTTTTCAGATGGGCATACAGAACATCAATGCCTTCGGCATAAACTCCGTCATCATTGCTGATAAGAATATTCAGAGGTCTCATGTTACTTTTCCAGAAGAGCCACGGCTTCCACGGCGATACCTTCCTTTCGTCCCACAAAACCCAGCTTTTCGGTAGTGGTGGCCTTTACGTTTACGCAGTCCTGCTCAACCTGAAGATCTGCAGCAATATTGGCACACATCTGCTTTTCATGTACGGCAATCTTAGGAGCCTGGGCAAGAACGGTAATATCAACATTTACGATGCGGTACCCTAATTCATGCACTCTCTTAACAGTGTCACGAAGCAGAATTCTGCTGTCAATGCCCTTGAAGGCATCATCATTGTCAGGGTACAGCCGACCTATATCTCCAAGAGCGGCGGCACCGAGAATGGAATCAGCCAGTGCGTGAAGTACCACGTCTCCGTCTGAATGTGCAATCAGTCCCTGTTCATAATCAATTTTCACGCCGCCAAGGGTTACAGGCCCCTCTCCACCGAATTTGTGAACATCAAATCCATGACCAATTCTAAACACTTTTACCACCTGTTATTAAGTTTTAAGAAAAATTCAGCAAGCTTCATGTCAAAAGGCTCAGTGACCTTTATGTTGGAGGCCTGCCCCACAACCGCTTTGGGAGAAAAACCGGCGCTCTCCATGGCAGATGCCTCGTCGGTAAGCACAATTCCTGATGACACAGCCTTTTCATAGGCACTTATAAGACTTTTCCTGTTAAAAAGCTGAGGTGTAAGGGCATGATACAGCCGTTCTCTTGATACTGTGGATATGATTGAATTATTCTCATCAGTTCTTTTCATTGTATCAGCAACCCTGGACACCAAAATAGCCCCGTTTTCGTTACAGCCGACGTTTATCAGGTTTCTGATGTCATCGGGCAGTACACACGGTCTTGCGGCATCATGAACCATTACATATTCAGACCGGGCATAATGCAATCCGTTCAGTACGCTGTTAATTCTCTCGGCACCGCCGAAGCATACCTTTATGCGACTGTCATTCTCAAGGCCGAGCTCCTTAAATCTCTCATCATCTCTGCCTATAACCACGATTATATCGGAAACAACGTCAGTCATTTCCATAAAAACGGAAACAGTCCTTTCCAGAATGGTTTTATCTCCAAGCTTAAGATACTGCTTCGGGAATCCCGCATTCATTCTTTTACCCACACCGGCAGCGGGAATTACAACATCAAGTTTCATTTTACCTGTTCTCTACTCCTGTCACCTGATAAAAAGTCTCACCTTCTTTTATCATTCCCAGATCGGAACGGGCAATATCCTCAATGATGTCCAGATTGGTGTTATCTCTCAGATTATCAATGTCCTTTTGAATCATATCATTCTTTTCCTGAAGAACGCGGGTATGATTCTGGGTTTTAATCAGAGAATTTTCAATCTGTAAATTTTGATGATAGCCGTTATGACCACTGATGTAGCTGTATACGAGATAAGCGATAATGGCTGTCAGAATTATTTCAATAAATCGCATGGTTTCCGTTCCCAAACAACGATTGTGACACTTCCGGCCATATTATAATATATTGAATGGATTATTACACCTGCACTTGTCACGTTAACACCTGCCTGCTTTGAGGTATCGGACATATGCCACCTGAAAAAAACAACCTCCCGAAGTCAGATGACCACGGGAGGTTTCAGATCTTAACTAAATAATCTTAAAGATTGAATTAGTTCTGACCCTTAACAGCCTTACGACCAGCGTATGGAGCAGCAATACCCTTAGCAGTTAATTCTTCTTCGATACGGATTAACTGGTTGTACTTAGCCATACGGTCAGAACGGCTTAATGAACCGGTCTTGATCTGGCCAGCAGCGGTACCAACTGCGATATCAGCGATGGTGCAGTCTTCAGTTTCACCTGAACGGTGAGAAATAACTGCAGTGTAACCAGCCTTGTGAGCCATCTGGATAGCGTCGAGGGTTTCAGTTAAAGAACCGATCTGGTTAACCTTGATGAGGATTGAGTTAGCGATACCCTTTTCAATACCTTCCTTGAGAATTGAAGGATTGGTTACGAAGAGGTCGTCACCAACGAGCTGGCACTTAGAACCGATCTTGTCGGTTAAGTACTTCCAACCGTCCCAATCGCCTTCAGCCTGACCATCTTCGATAGAGATGATTGGGTACTGATTGCAGAGGTCAGCGAGGAAGTCAGCTAACTGGTTAGAAGTGAAGTCCTTACCTTCAGCCTTCATTCTGTAGAGCTTAGCAGCTTCATCATAGAATTCTGAAGAAGCACAGTCCATAGCTAAAGTTACGTCTTCACCGAACTTGTAGCCAGCGTTTTCAACAGCTTCCTTGATTGCAGCCATTGCGTTAGCGGTACCTGCGAGCTTAGGAGCATAACCACCTTCATCACCTACAGTGGTAGGCTGACCCTTTGCCTTGAGAACCTTAGCAAGTTCGTGGAAAATTTCAGCGCCCATACGGATAGCTTCTCTAACGGTCTTAGCACCAACTGGCTGAACCATGAATTCCTGCATATCCATTGACCATGCAGCGTGAGCACCACCGTTGATGATGTTCATCATTGGGAGAGGCATTGAGTAAACACCGTGAGTACCGTTTAAGTCAGAGATGTGTTCGTATAAAGGAACCTTCTTAGCAGCGGCAGCAGCCTTAGCAACAGCTAAAGAGATAGCAAGAATAGCGTTGGCACCGAGGTTCTTCTTGAATGGAGTACCATCCTTGTCAAGCATAACCTTATCAACAGCGCGCTGATCAGCTGGATCCATACCAACGATTGCAGGTCCGAGGATTTCGTTAACATTCTTAACAGCCTTTAAAACACCCTTGCCGCCGAAACGAGACTTGTCGCCGTCACGGAGTTCTAATGCTTCACGAACGCCGGTAGAAGCTCCTGATGGAACTGCAGCACGGCCCATTGAACCGTCATCTAAGTAAACGTCAGCTTCTACGGTAGGATTACCACGAGAGTCGATGATTTCACGACCAATAACCTTAACAATCTTAGCCATTATTATTAAATCCTCTATTGGATAAATTTACGTAAATTTTCTGTTTCAAACAGAAATAAAAAAAACAGGTCTAATTTCCCGATAGACTTATATATCATCTGAAAATTTTCGCCATAATTATACTCATCTCTTATTAAAAATTCAATATTTCTATGCTTTCCGTTTTGTGGACTGACTCTTCTTTTTGAACAAAATTCAACCTAATAAGTGATGACAGCAGCGGATGTGATAGGTGTTCACCAAAACAGGCCGACAGCCCGAATAAATTTACAAAATCATTTCCGATTAATGCAAAGGGGCATGTTTTCTTCTTAAAACATGCCCCGTGTTTTTCATTATGTCATGCCGAAACTATCGGCAGGAGAAATTATCTCTTCTGCTGATAATCCATTGCAGCCCTGATAAATCCTTCGAATAAAGGATGACCATCTCTAGGTGTTGAGGTAAATTCAGGATGGAACTGAACAGCTACAAACCAAGGATGATTTGGATTTTCAATGATTTCAACAAGCTTACGATCCGCACTTAAACCGGTAACCTTAAGACCTGCAGCCTCAATCTTAGGTAACAGGTAGTTGTTAACTTCGTAACGGTGACGGTGACGTTCATAAATCTCCGGCTGAGCGTAAAGCTCTCTTACCTTTGAACCTTCGGCAAGATGACACTGCTGAGCTCCCAGACGCATGGTTCCGCCGAGATCAGAATTTTCGCTTCTTTCAACCTTTTCACCTTCCTCGTTAACCCATTCAGTGATTAAACCGATTACAGGATACTTTGAATTCTTATCAAATTCGGTTGAATTTGCACCTTCCATACCGGCAACGTTTCTTGCATATTCAATGATAGCAATCTGCATGCCCAGACAGATACCGAGGTAAGGGATATTGTTTTCTCTGGCGTATTTAGCGGCAAGAATCTTTCCTTCTATGCCACGGTTACCGAAACCGCCAGGAACAAGGATTGCATCAACGTCTTCAAGAGCTTCAAGACCCTTGGTTTCAAGATCCTGAGAATCCACATACTTGATGTTAACGTTTACGTGATTCTTTAAACCGCCGTGCTTAAGGGCTTCGTTAACAGACTTGTATGCATCCGGAAGCTGTACATACTTACCTACCATGGCAACGGTAACTTCACCTTCGCTGTTTGCCTGCTGGTAAATTACCTTTTCCCATTCTGAGAGGTCAGCTTCCTTGCAGTTAAGACCGAAACGTTCGCAAACAGTGGTATCGAGTCCCTGATTCTTGAGAAGAGCTGGAATCTTGTAGATTGAATCCACGTCTCTCATGGAAATAACGCACTTTTCATTAACGTTACAGAAAAGAGCAATCTTGGTCTTTTCAGCGTTAGGAATATTGGTTTCTGAACGACAGATAAGAATATCAGGCTGAATACCGATACTTAACAGTTCCTTAACGGAGTGCTGAGTAGGCTTGGTCTTGATTTCACCTGAAGTCTTCAGATAAGGAACCAGAGTAAGATGCATGAACAGGGCATTCTGTCTGCCGAGTCTTACGGCCAGCTGTCTGATTGCTTCAAGGAACGGTAATGATTCGATATCGCCTACGGTACCACCGATTTCAACAATCGCGATTTCATGATCGGCACCACCGGCTAAAATCTTGTCCTGAATTTCGCTGGTAATGTGAGGTACAACCTGAATGGTGGCACCTAAATAATCACCCCTTCTTTCCTTTCTGATTACGTCAGAATAGATTCGTCCGGTAGTAAAATTATTATTCTTGGTCATCTTGGTACGAATGAAACGTTCGTAATGACCTAAATCCAGATCGGTTTCAGCACCGTCTTCGGTAACAAACACTTCGCCGTGCTGAATAGGACTCATGGTACCAGGATCCACATTGATGTACGGATCGAGCTTAAGCATGGTCACATCTAGACCACGGGCTTCCAATACAGCAGCTAATGAAGCTGCGGCAATTCCCTTTCCCAGTGAAGAAACAACACCACCAGTAACAAATATAAATTTAGTAGCCATATCAAACCATAACGCTTTAAAAATAAAAAAACAGCACAAAAGTCATGTGCAACTTTTATGTTGTTTTCACAAAAAATTTAAGGAGGATTGTATCAAAAATTTGATTTAAATAACAGCAGAATTTTAAATCATCCGTTCTTAATTAAACACTTCCGAATAACATCCGTGAAAAATCCGAAACACGACCGGTCAGCACAACTAACCCGACTGCCGGTCGCCGATCCGTTTTACGACAGATTCTGATTACTTCTCAGCATATCCTGGAGATCACAGACGTTTTGCCGAAATAACCCCGTTCATATTGTTCAGACGGGCAAGGGTTCTGTTCAGGTCATTGATGTTTATCACTTCCATGTCAATGTCAATCTGAGCAGTCTGAGTCTTGGTGTCAGATCTGGATCTTACCCCCAGAACATTAATTTTTTCGTTGGCGATAATCGTCGTGATATCCCTTAACAGTCCAGCCCTGTCGTTTGCAATAATACCGACAGTCAGGCTGAAGCCACTGGAATATTCGCCACCCCATACCGCATCAACCAGTCTTTCCGGATGTTCAGAAAGAAGATGGTTAAGGGTATGACAGCCCTTTCTGTGAATAGATACACCTTTACCCTTGGTAATAAAACCTACAATATCCTCACCCGGAATCGGATGACAGCATTTGGCAACATGAGTAACCAGATTACCCACTCCGTTCACCACTATCTTACTCTTTGCGGCATTACGCTCAACATTGGCAATTCTTGCCTGAGTACGCTGTTCGATATTTTTCAGTATTTCTTCGTCAGGATTTGTATCCTTATAGGTATTGTTTATCTTCGCTTCAATGTAGTTTATCAGCTGATTTATCCTGATATCACCTGACCCCACATTGGCAAGAACATCAAAATGGTCCTTCACATTGTAATGATGAAGCACATCCTTAATCAGCTCAGGCAGTTGCTCCTTTGAAACGGTAAGACCGTGCCGTTCAATTTCCTTTTCCAGCATTTCCCTGCCTGCAGCGATGTTCTTTTCACGATCGAGCTGCTTAAACCAGGCAGAAACCTTGGCTCTTGCCTTACTTGTTCTTAAGAATCCGTTATTCGGATTCAGCCAGTCACGGCTCGGATTCGGCTCCTTCTGAGTTGCAAGTTCAACCTGCTCACCGGTCTGCAGCTGATAAGTGAAAGGAACAATTCGTCCGTCGACCTTGGCTCCAATGCACCTGTGACCAATCATACTGTGAATCTGATATGCAAAATCCAACGGTGTAGCACCCTGAGGAAGGTCAATTACATCACCTTTAGGAGTAAAGACATACACTCTGTCCTCAAACACCTGTGTCTTGAACTCATCGACAATGGAGCCTGCCTCAACCATGTCTTCCTGCCACTTAAGCAGCTTACGGAGCCACGCTATTCTTTCTTCGTATGCGGCATCGAGATTTGACCCGCCTTCTTTGTACTTCCAGTGTGCAGCCACGCCAAGTTCAGCTTCCTTATGCATGTCTGCGGTACGAATCTGAATTTCAACGGTTTTTCCCTGAGGTCCGATAACCACAGTATGAATTGACTTGTATCCGTTAGGTTTAGGATTGGCTATATAATCATCGAATTCCCTCGGAATGTGGTGGAAACAGGTATGAATGACACCGAGTGCACCATAGCAGTCCTGAAGTCTCTTTACGATTACGCGAACAGCTCTGACGTCGTAAAGTTCAGTAAAGTTCAGATGCTTTTTCTGCATCTTTCTCCAGATACTGTATATATGCTTCGGACGTCCGTAAACCTCTGCCTCCAGCCCTTCGGACTTCAGCTTTTCATCAAGTATTGACACAAAGTCAACAATGTACTTTTCCCTGTCGACACGCTTTTCATCAAGAAGTTTTGCAATCTGCTTGTAGGTATCAGGATGAAGATAACGGAATGACAGATCTTCAAGCTCCCACTTCAGCTGACCGATACCCAGACGGTTTGCAAGAGGCGCATATATGTTGGAAATTTCCTTGGCCACGGCCACGCGGGTTTCCTCATCCGCATTTTTAACTTCTCTCAGTGCTGCTATTCTTTCGGACAGCTTAATAATAACTGCTCTTACGTCTTCAACCATGGCCAGAAGCATGCGGCGCACGGTATCAATCTTGGCATTGGAAATCTCACTTCCTGAATTCGAAATATTCTGAAGGAACCTAATCGCCTCCATATCCTTTACACCGTGAAGAAGTCTGGCTATCGGCTTCCCAAAATCTTTTTCGGCCTGTTCAATGGTGAAGTATCCTTCTTCAATATGAGGATACAGTATGGCGGCACAATAGCTGTCCACATCCATGTGCAATGTCTGCAGGATTCCGATAATCTCGATGGCACGACTGGTCAGTCTTTCCATGTTGTCACCGGACTCGGCAATCTTGTTATGACAGTAATCAAATACCTTCATAATCTTAAGTTTGTCGTCACTGTTCACATGTAATGATTCTTTCCATGCCTCAAGATCAAATTTGCCTTTAACATGAGTATTGCGGATAGCTACCATAATAAGGTAAGAACCTCTCTTTATTGTCGATAATCAGCTTTTATTAAGACTGCATCCCCACTGATTTTTAAGTGGACATACAAAATTTATTTTTTCTTTTTTTCACACATGGGTATGATACGCCCCGATGCCCTTTAAATATATCACGAACACCAGAACACACGTACGCCTGTACGTCGGATACTGTGTCGTATTTTGTTTTTCACACCGATACGGTATAAATTCCCACTGAAACAATTATATACTTGGAACGTTTTTATTCAACATCCAAGAAAATTAACCGTAATGCAATAAAACAGCAGTCACACTGTATATATAGATGGGTATTACGGATTAAAATTCAATCTGACAGTGAAAATAAAATTCAGATTGCTTAAACAGTCAGCCATGATGACGTTAATTTATATCGACATGGTACGGGAAATAACATGCAAATGCTTGCATGTTATTATTTTTTCTGAAAAAATTGCTGTCGGTTCCGCAATGTCAGAATGCATACAAAGTCCTGTTTTCAGGACTTCATACCCTCACTGACACTGCTTATCCGACACTGGAAATATAAACTTTCACATAAATTCAGAAAACGGAGGTTATATGGCTGACGAACTGCATTCTTTTTTGGATATACTGGCTGACGTGGCGAAGCAGCAGGAAGAGGAAGAAAAGAACAAGACTCAGAAATCCGGAGATACGGAATCTGAAGAAAAGACGGCAGACAGGCTCCGTTCCACAACCGCCACAAATGAAAAATCAGCAAATGACAAAAACATTAAACCTGCTCCGCAGCAGGAAAAAGACGATCCTGATTTCTTCAATTCAGCCATCAGCAACGTCAAAAAGAATTCCAGAAATTCCAAAAAACGCAATAACAGTGGTGAAATAAGCATTTTTGACCAGATATCAAAAAACCGTAAAACCGGAAATACCGCAAGAAGAAGCACAACACGCCGCTCATCATCTGCACGAACCGGCACTGCTGGACGCAGAAGAACATCATCACGTTCTACCAGGATCCGCGTACCAAGCACAAACAGCATAATAAAAATGATCCTGAAAGCCCTGATAGATCTGATTTTCGGCAAGAAAGGAAAGTCAACCGCCCGTAAATCGTCTCTCAGCGGAACGGATGTTCTTAATTCACTTCTCAAAGGAAGCAGTGATCTTACATCAGCCGTAACACAAAACAATTTATCCGGCAGCTCCGGCCCGAACGTCTCTCAGGGACTTTTGGAATCAGTAGTACAAACAATGTTCGGAAACGGTAAATCATCAAATGCCGGCAACCTTCAGGTTTTCAAACAGGTTGTAAAATCCATTATTGAATCAGATAACGGGAATGCCCTCAATGATACTGCAAGTTTTAGGGACACAGCTGCGAAACTCGGATATGGTGCCAAAGAATCCGAAGATGCGGCAGGTATTCTTGAAGGACTTCTGAACAGCAATCTGAGTAACGAAAGCATTGCCTCAGTTCTGGAACAGTTTACCGAATCTGAAGATGACTAAAGGATAACCGCTTACGTACAGGAATTACGGACGCCTGTCCTTGAATAGTTCATCATTACGTGACAACGACCAGCGAGCCGTCACCATCGAATGCGCATCTGATCTGACGGAACCTTACACTATGAAGCCGGAGGTGTATGCCGCCCTGGTAAAGCTGTGCGTTGATATCTGCAGAAGGAACGGAAAGAAACGACTGCTGTGGATTGCTGATCGGGATAAAGCATTGAGTTATTCGGTCAAGAGTGATGAGATGCTGCTGACGGTTCACCGCTGGTTTGCTCAAAAGTCCTGTCCCGGAAATTGGCTATTCGGGAAGTTGGGCGATTCGGCTCAAGCAGTGAATAGCCGACTTGGGGAATGAGGAAATTTCCATAAGTGAAAAAGCCGACAGATACGGGACTGTCGGCTAAAAATACAATGATTGACTCTCGGTTAATCGAACTTCTGATTAGTAATGTAGTCTTCTACAGTGAAAGACCCATCATTGATCTCATTAAGTCTCTGCTTAATTTTTTCAATAAGTTCTTTCATTTTAGGAAACGCGGCTTTGTATCCTTCATCGTCAAAAACGCAAGGCTCATCACCTACATCAAAATCATAAAATGAATCATACAAAGTTGCAGCTTCTTCATTAAGATTCTGCAATATTGTATCATTGCTGATCAGAGAATGCTTCAAACGGATTGTTTCATCTTGATCATATATCCATATTGGACCATGTAAAAATTCATTCATCAATCGGATAGTGTACATTATAGATCCTCCTTATTGATAGGATAAGCAGACACAATAAAGCCATTAGTACCTACGGCAGATATAATTAAATACTTCCCTCTATATTTGTAAATTCTTTCGAAATCATTTTTGCCTTTTCGAGTAACATTTTTTCTTTACAATAGTTCCGTTGCTAAAGACCTTTTTTAAGAAAGAAGGAATTTTTTCTCTTGAAACACCAAAAGATTTTTTAAAATCATTGGCATGCCCCAGACCATTATTTCCTCCATCAAGTATATGTTTTAGGCCAACAGTCAAGTTACCATTTTCAAGCCAAACAATTTTACCAGTCGTATCTCTGACTATAAAAACAATGTCTTTTTCTAAAAATTTAATATTGTTTTTTCTTAATTCTGAAATTAAATCCGCTCTTGATTCTTTCTTGGGGGTATTGGCTGATTCATTATTATGAACGGAACCTTTAGTGTTTCCAAAGCCACCATGATACCCGGCACCCATTACTGCACCTCCTTTTTATGAGAGGAGGCAAATTCACTGTCAAATTGTACAATTTGAATACCTCGTTCTTTATATTTGCCGAAGTATTTATCGTTTGCAATGCCGTAAACCACAATAACTGACGGCTGAATTATTTCAACGATAACAGCCAGTCCTTCAAGGAAAAACTTCCTATCTGTACTGCACTTCATGTTTCCATGAGAGCCTATGGCTATTGTGCCGCCTTGTTCTACACCATCACAGCAAATTTTATATGTGCGTTCATCACCATATCGGATATTAGGAATGATATTTACATTGTTCTTCTGTAGCCAGTTACCGATTGCCCTGCTTCTATATATGTTAGAGATTTGCATATTGAAAGGCATATCTCTGTACAAGCTGAAATCAGGTAAAATTACCCCGTTAAACTTTTTAAATGAATCAAGGTAATCATTAGGTGAACCCCAAACACATTCGAACAGGTAGTCATCTTCATAAAAATGAATCCACTGATCAAAAATCTGCGGGAGGCTCATCAAAAAGGAGCTTATCACCACAAACCGCATGGAAGGAAACCGGAAGGAGATCTTTTACCGGCTGACCTCCTCCGGCGATCATATCTATCAGGCCATGGCGCAGCAGATCCGAGATGCCGAGAGGCAATGCCGGGAGCTTATCGAAAGCTACAGCGCGGAAGAGCAGGTTCTTCAGGCGAACTTTCTCACAAAAATCGAAGAAATCATCCCGTAATCCGCCTGAAATCAGATCCTTGCCAGCTCCGCTGATAATGCCGAAATGTCAGATGTCTGAGATGCGGGTCAGGGGCCGGAATATTCTCCGCCCTGCTCTGTCTCAGCCTGAACACTCCGCCCTTCCTCTCAGCCGGAATTCCGTTTATACTTGCAAACAGCAGGATAGTAGTTTGGAGTTCCCTGCTCTCCGGAAGCGCCTCAATTCCGAAAATGCTGTCATAATTTTCGGCAAAGGAGTCATTTCCGAAAAAAGGCTCTGGCCTTGAAAAGGACTGAAATAATCATTTTTGCGAGGAACTTATGAGACACCAGCGGCTTGTGATATTTTTAAGCCTGATGCTCCTTCTGATTTTCTGCGGAACAGCAATTACGGTAACCCATCAGGCAACTGCTGCCGGAAGCTCTGCTAAAAAAGACGCTCTTCCGGCAAGTATCAGCCCGGTTAATGAAGCGGCCGGGAATGGGAATGGTCTCAGCCAAAAGGAGATAATGACAATGGAAATGCGGATCGGCAAAACAGCGGTTTCAGCGGCATGGGAGCAAAATGAGGCGGTTTCGGCGCTGATGAAGCTGGCGGCAAAATCTCCCCTTACGATAACAATGTCCATGTACGGCGGCTTTGAGCAGGTGGGATCAATAGGTCACAGCCTCCCGAGAAACGACCGCCGAATGACTGCTCAGGCAGGGGATATCATGCTGTATTCCGGTAATCAGCTGGTGGTGTTTTACGGCAGCAATTCCTGGGCATATACAAAGCTGGGCCGGATCACCGGGCAGTCACAGGAACTCTTAAAGGAGCTTTTGAGTAACGGGGATGTCACCGTCACCCTGTCTGCCGGCAAGAAGGAGAGCGGTAAGGGGGCCTTTGATTTCTCCAAAAAGACCGTGCTTCTGAACAGCGGCTATGAAATGCCCATCATCGGCCTGGGAACATGGGCGCTCACTGATAACACAGCGGAAGAGGCCGTTTATCAGGCGCTTAAGTCCGGCATGCGCCTTATCGACACGGCAAGATATTACGGTAATGAAGTCAGCGTCGGACGCGGCCTTAAGCGAGCAATTTCCGAAGGAATTGTAACCCGGGAGGAGGTCTTTATCACCGGGAAAATCTACGGCGGCAACTATGAACGCGCCGGCAGGATCATCAATGATGAGCTCAAGGATCTCCAGGTGGATTATCTTGACCTTCTGCTTATTCATCAGCCCGGATCAGATGATGCAGGCGTTTACAAGGCCATGGAGGAATCGGTAAACGATCACCGGATTCGTTCCCTCGGGATTTCCAATTACTACACCAAGGAAGCGGTGGACAAGGTTCTGTCATTTGCCACCATCAAGCCTGCGGTAATTCAGAACGAGAACCACCTTTATTACCAGAACACAGAGCTTCAGAAATATGTCAGACAGTACGGCATAGTCATAGAATCCTGGTATCCTTTCGGGGGGAGAGGCCATACTGCCGAGAGCTTCGGCAATGAAATAATCACGGAGCTGGCCGGCAAATACGGAAAAACCCCGGCGCAGATCATTCTCCGCTGGCACCTGCAGGCAGGCTTTATCGCCATCCCGGGTTCGTCTGATCCTGACCATATCGCGGAAAACTGTGATATCTTCGACTTTGAGCTGACGCCCGAAGATATGGAAAAAATAAGGCGGCTGGATCGGCGCCAGCGCTACGAAAACTGGTAATCTGCTGTTTGCCTGCAGTATTTCTCCCGCCCTCTCCTGCCCGGTAGCTGCCGGCCGGATGCCTTCGCGTTCAAAACCTAGAGATTCACAAATCCCGTGGTCTCCGGATGGAGTTTAAACAGCTGCGTTTCTTCTGTAATGCCGAAGACACCGTCATCACTCACCGCAAATTCCGGCTACCATGGTATGGTATCTCCGTGTTTTTTAACCATTGCTGTATGCCCAAAATGATCACCGTGCATCATAACAATGAAATCATAGCCGCATTCCCGGATTGTTTTGATAACCTCACCGAAACGTCCAGACCTTATCACTAAATTCCTGTTCCCGCTCTCTCTTCATCCACAAAAGTGGCAAACCGCTACACCGCTCCAAAAGCAAAATGGTATCCACAACCTTCCTAAAACAGCAAAACCGTAGCCACAACTACTATCCTGTATCTCTCCGCCTTGATATGTTTTCACATACAGCCAAAATCGCTCTTTACAGCCATGCTCAAAAAAGCATCAAAATCTGCAATCCCTTAGATTTCAAGGGCTTTCAGAACCGTTCTATTTTGCCCGTGACAGTAAAACCACCGTCTCAACATGTGCCGAGACCTTTTAATTGATGTCTGATTTGCTGACATATTGAGGGAACATGTTTAAACATACGTCTTTTCAAGCGTCCCAACCTTTAAGTTTGTGGAAACACAACCAATTAAATCTCGTGTCTGCATCGCTACCCCCAAATAAATATTGATATTTGTGGCGAAATATAAAAAAGAAACCACGAACAGGTCAACACCTTCCCCCTCAAATTCAAAAACAAACCAATCAAAGCCTATGCCATGGTCTTTTCCAGTTCGGAATGCGTATATTGCGGCTAAACAGTTTTGCCAGAATAACAGACTCCTATTTTTGAAATATTTTATCCCTGTGATACTTCAGATAGGCTTTATTCTTTTCAGACAAATTAATCTTTATATCACCTGTAATGCCTAAGGCTTGACGACTTTCAGCCGTCAGGATTGAAGATATTAGAATTTTTCCATGATCGTCAAACGAGATAAAACCACGATCAAACAATCTATCATGATTTGGGCACATAAGCAGACCATTATCCACATCGAGCTTTTCTTTGGGCAAACTTTTACTCCATGGCTTGATATGACTTGCAACTAACAACTCAGTTTGATCTACATTGCACAATATGCAATGGTGTTTATACCTTGATAGGAGACGATCTCTAAATACATGTTGATTTACGCGTAGATTAACAATAGCCTCTCTATCCTCCCCTTTCAAGTGAAGGTCATCAATTTCCTCATCAATGCTTTCCGCCCTATCAATACAATTTTCTTCATTGTATGTCATGACAAAGTCGTAGTATGACTTTACAACTCTGACCAACTCTAGAGCTTCGTCAAAAAGAGTTCCTGCATTATCTTTTTCAAATAATGATTTAACCTTCGTACCGACCTGGAATAAAGGCTTATTTTCAGAATTTTTATATTTCTTTTTGAGTGATTCAACGTCGGAATTTCCATAGCACAGCGTATCAGCTTCTGGTATTATGCAACGATATTCTATGTTGTTTTGTAAAGGCTTATCTAGCAAATGAAACTGCTGTTCTATAATTTTACGATACAGCTCTGGATTTTTATCTCTTAATTTATCTAAATTATCTTGCTCTACATCAATTCTAATGTCTAAGCAATTCTCAGCTCCAAATGATAACGAAACACTAGGTAATTGATCTTTCCACTTAGGATTTTTTAATTGAATCCAAAAGTAAAAATGTATGATCTTTGGTTTCCCTTTCCCGTTATCTCGACACCATCTTGAACATCTATCTGCGTTATCATATTTTAAATCGGTGAATTCTTTTGACAGTTGTTTTGCAAACTCTATGAAATTATATCGAGCCTCTCTAGCATCTTGTTTTAGAGAAAGCATCCGCTCCTTGTCAGCACCAGCTTTTTCCGGAAGAATATAAGTATCCCCAGCATGTTCCCTAAAAAAATTGACACTTTGTTCAAAGCCAAATTTACCGGATTTTGTCATATTTACCCACCTATATAGATAACCAAACCCTCGGTGGCACAATACCACTGATTTTTCTACCTCAAATCACAGAAAAAAAGTATAATTCCTCCTTTAGCTGGAGCCTTTAGCAAGATTAATCTTCATCAGATTCAATATCATCGATATCATCAGAATCAATATCTAGCTGTAGCATCAAGCTATAAATAGACTCTCCTTTATATCCCCAATACTTTGCCCCTTGATAAGCTCCAGAGGTATTAGCGGTTCCTTTAATATTTTTGACTAATCTAGTTACTGGAGTAAGACGGTATTTTTTATTGTCGTATTCCACTTCATTATCAGAAACTACTTTTGCTTCTACAGAAGGATCTTCTAGATAATATATATTTTTACCGATCAAATCCAAAGCCTCAAAGTGAACCCCTTTGTATTCTTTTGAATTGTAATTATTAGAAGTTCTCATTTGTTCTGGTATCGGCAAAACCTCTCTTACCAAATAACTTGATAGCTCTTTTGTTCTATTTTGGATGGTTTCCCCATTCCAGAAATCATTATCAATAATAAAGTTTTGCGCTATCTGTAATCCCGCCTTATTCTTGTAAAACTCCTTTTTAAGAGAAAACTTTTTATTACCCAATTCTTGGTTATGTCTAATAAGTGTTAAGTTGCCCAATACATCAACATTGTTTTGATGTATTTGTTCGAAATTTTCACCAAGATCATTCTTCCAGTCATCATTAAGAGTTTGTGGTAGAATGTGCTCTAGTTGAATTTTTTCATCCAGAACTGGACGATTCTTAGTTATCTTCTCTTCTATCAATGACAAATAAAACTTAGTATTTTGAAATTTAGATAAATTTGCAGATTCAAGATACTTAGTAATTTCTACATCATTAGGTAGTCGTAATCTATATTCTTTATTACTTAGAATTCCGAACATAGCTTGTTTCTTATCCGAGCAAGAAATTAAGAAATCAATTTCGTCAGTCAAAACAGGAAACGCCTTGTTTTCCGCTTGAGTTAATAATAACAATCTACGCCTTAAAATATATGTTTCAAAGCACCACAAAATGTCTGCTATGTCAGAATCAGAAAATTTGCCCTCTTGCCAAGAAATAAGCAATGACAATAAAAATGAGTTTGCTGTTGTAACTTTTACTTTTCTAAGGTCTTCGAGAATACAATCGATTCTCTTATTATTAACAGGCTTCAAGCCAAGAATCCACGAATAAATTTCTGAGTAATTAGCCATAGCTTCTAATACGTTAGTGGAACTCAGACTATTGCTATATAAACTCTTAAATTCAGCGTAAAGCTTTTTATAATTCGTCTCAGATGCCACAGGCAAAGCTCTCTTTTCATGCAATTGCATAAAATCTCTTATGTACGCAGATATTGCACCAGGTAAGTTCTTTTCAATAACAAGCCAGTACCTATTGTAGTTAGCTTCTTGCTCTGCTGGTTGCATAAAAAGTAGCATGTAATTTCTTACAAGATCGGCTAAGGATAAAGGTTTACCCAAAGAATTCATAGATTCAAAAATTTCTTGAGGGTTTTCTCCAGGATTATTAGGTTCTAGCTCCAGAGCAACCAATGTAAAGCTTCTTAACCCATTATCAATCAAAATATTGAGTTCTTCATCTGTCTTTTTAGACACCTGTTGTTTGAAATAGTTGTAGTTTTTAATAATAGCAGAATTCAAATAATCATTATTAATCTTGCCATTCACCACACTTTTATACGCTTCCCAATCAGCCTCAACCTGTTTAAGCTTAATCTTTTTGGATTGATCTTCTGACGATACATTTGTATTTACTAAAAAAGATTTATTAATTAATTCTTTCTTATTTATATCCTGAATCTTATCTCTTACCGCTAGCAGAAATAGCATTGTTGAGGTAATTCGTTGTTGTCCATCAATCAAAACTAATTTTGCAGGTTCATCAAAATGATGATCAGATTCAAAATATGTAACTGTACCAAAAAAGTGCTTGTACAAGTTATGTGTATCAGATCCTTTATTCTTTTCAGCAGTATTTACAATGTCATTCCAAAGAACTTCGCAATGTTCTATAGCCCATTCATAATTTCTCTGATATGGGGGAATAAAGAAAGTTACATCATTATTTGACAGTAACTTCAATAAATTTTTCTCAACCGGTTTCATAACAACCTCTTAAATAACCTTGCCCAAACCTATAAACTTAACGCCCCAAATGATTTAATGAACAGTTTCTTGTTGTTTATCTTCTTCACTAGCCTTAAAACTTCTGCCAATACCGAAATACTTCTCAAAGAACGCCTTTATTTTTTCAATAATGGTCTGCTTCTTCTCGGTTCGATTTCCACCACCGAATCTGCTAACCGGAGGCATCATTTTATCTATGTCTGTGCCAACGGTTTTTACTTCTCCTTCCCGGAATGCATTCTCCAGAAATCTACGGGTTTCTTCCGGCTTTAACTTTTCTTCCTGAATAAGTTTTTCCAAATCAGCTTCACGCTGTTTTACCACATACTCATTCCACTCATTCATCACATCATCAACTTCATTGATACCGGAAATAAACGCTTCGATAAGTTGCTTCTTGCTACGCAGTTCAGGACTGGCATCAATAGCTTTTTTGATGGTGATAAGAACTTCCTTATCCTCACAATGTGTGTCGTGAAATTTCTTAACCAGCATAAGGATGTAATCAATGTTAATTTCGATCTGTTTAATCAGCTCGATTTCAAAGACAACATCATCCGTAATGTCTTTAGCTTCGTGATCTTTTCTCTTCCGTTTCCATTCGTCCGCAAGATCCTGGTAGCGGCCAAGGTAGTCCTGCAAATCTCGTTCTGTCAGAATGTTCTTATCCTTAAATTCATCAAAGGAAACAAGAAGATTCCGCATCCGCAGAATTGCACCAAATAGCGCAATGAAATTCTTTTGGTTCTGTTCACCGATGATCTGCGGTTCTGACAAAGGATACTTTTGAGTAAGCTCATTAATCATATCAACATAGCCAGGCTTTTCTCTGCCGTCATCAGTTGTATACCCATGGTAGTAATCCTTAAAACTACGCATAAGTACAATACCGCTGGCATTCTTATCACCAAATAAAGAGATAGCAGCATCAACCCGCTTCTGAAGATTACGGAAACAGACAACATTACCGAAAGTCTTAATACTGTTCAGGATACGATTGGTACGGCTGAATGCCTGAATGAGCCCATGCATCTTCAGATTTTTATCAACCCACAGCGTATTCAGAGTAGTGGCATCGAAACCGGTAAGGAACATATTAACCACAATGAGTAAATCAAGTTCCTTGTTCTTCATACGAAGAGACACATCCTTATAGTAATTCTGGAATTTATCGCTGGAGGTATCGTAGTTCGTATGGAACATCTGGTTATAATCCTGAATAGCGGATTCGAGGAAGTCTCTTGAGTTCTGATCAAGTGCTGATGTATCTTCAGAATTTTCCTCATCCAGCATTCCTTCGACTTCTTCCTCGTTGGCGGCATAGCTGTAAATGACGGCTATCTTCAGATTCTTTGTTGGATCGGCATTGATGATTTTTCTAAATTCGTCGTAATACATCTTTGCCATTGGAACAGAGGCTACAGCAAAAATAGAGTTAAAACCGCTCAGTCTCTGCTTTTGCTTAATTTCCTCAACCTTTCCTCTTGCCGCAGATGCCACCTCTCCGATATTGGTGAGAGCATTAAACTCGTAGGTCTTATCACCTCTATAGGTTTTCTGGTCGAAGTGATCAAGAATGTAATTGGCAATCTGAGAAACTCGCTTTGGATCTTCAAAAGCCTTTTTTCTGTTTATATCCCATACTTCCTCATCATCTATGTCTGCATCGATATCCATGGTTTTTATGTAATCGACACGGAACGGAAGTACGTTTTTATCATTAATGGCATCAACAATTGTATATGAATGCAGGCGGTCTCCAAAAGTCTGCTCTGTTGTGAAGTAATTGAGTTTCTTCCCGGAACTGGCATTCAACGGGAATATAGGAGTTCCGGTAAAACCGAACATGTAATACTGTTTAAAATGCTTTTCCACAGCCTCATGCATTTCACCAAACTGGCTACGATGACATTCATCGAAAATGATAACCACCTGCTTTGAATAAATGTCATGGCTTTTGTTCTTTCTGATGAAGGTGGAAAGCTTTTGAATTGTGGTGATAATAATATGAGATTTATCATCACCAAGCTGTCTTTCAAGAACTGCCGTAGATGAATTGCTGTTTGCGGCTCCCTTTTCAAAGCGGTCGTATTCCTTCATGGTCTGGTAATCCAGATCCTTTCGATCTACGACAAAGAGAACCTTATCTATGAACGGCAGTTGAGTAGCCAGTCGTGCAGTCTTAAATGAAGTTAGGGTTTTACCAGAGCCGGTGGTATGCCAAATATACCCACCTCCGGCAATATCACCGTACTTCTTGTAATTATGAGCAACCTCTATACGGTTAAGAATTCGTTCAGTTGCAGTGATCTGATACGGGCGCATCACCATCAGCATTTTTTCTGATGTGAACACGCAGTATTTGGTTAAGATATTTAGAATTGTGTGTTTTGCAAAGAAGGTTTTAGTGAAATCAATAAGATCCGGAATAACCCTGTTCTCAGCATCCGCCCAAAACGAAGTAAACTCAAAACTGTTACTTGTCTTACCCTTCTTGATATTTCTTGAAGTAGAATCCTTGATTGCGTTATTCCTGGTACTGTTTGAATAATATTTCGTGTTTGTGCCGTTTGAAATAACAAAAATCTGAACAAACTCAAACAGACCACTGCCAGCCCAAAAAGAGTCTCGTTGATAACGTTCAATCTGGTTAAAAGCCTCACGAATAGCCACGCCCCTACGTTTCAATTCTATATGAACAATAGGAAGACCATTGATGAGGATTGTAACATCGTAACGGTTATCATAGGTCGCACCTTCTGCTTTACCGAGCACATACTGGTTTATTACCTGAAGGGTATTATTGTGGATGTTCTTATGATCAAGCAGAGTTATATTTTTGGAGGTTGAGTCATCACGCTTAAGAACCTGAATATAATCTTCCTGAATCTTTGCAGTCTTTTCAGCAATATGTTCATTTGGATTTGCAATGGAAGTCTTAAAGAAACGTTCCCATTCAGTATCAGAGAATTTGTATTTATTGAGTTCTTCCAAACGAACACGAAGATTTGCAATTAAATCAGACTCAGAATGAATAGGGAGATAGGTATATCCTTGCTCACAGAGCAAACGGATAAATTCCTTCTCTAAAGCAGCCTCGGACTCATAACTGTCAGACCTAGCCTTAACAGGCTCATAGTTAGTAACAACAGTATTTTCATTTGTTTCGGCTACTATATTAAAATAAGGCATACCTACCTCCTTCTGTTCTTTCTACTCTGCTTCCTTAAAACTTAACAGCATGTCGCGGTAATATTCATATTGCTTCTGTCTAGCCTCGATTTCTGCCGGAAGTCCCGAAGACAAATCGTTACAGAGAGCATCAAAACGATCCAAGATTGAAACAATGCGTTCTTGCTCATTTATACACGGAAGGTTAATCACAACATCCTCCAATGCACTTGGTGTTATTTCAATCACCTTAGTCCCGTGAGCTAACTTTTTCTTCTTTGAAAAGAAATCAGCTGAATGGAAATAATACGACAAGTATTTCGCATTTTGGTTGTGACTAATTATTGCAGTATGGCCACTTACAGCTATATCATCACCCCCTAACCATGCAGTACAAGAACACACGTCTTCAACATTTTCACTTGTAACAGCCATCACTATATCCCCTTGTTTTGCGATCTTTGATTTATCAAAAACATTCTGATCCACAAAAGTTAAGGTCTTATCTGCATGAACCCCGAAATGGGTATACATCTGACCATAGTGGATACAAGGCTTTCTTACAGAAGCATACCCAAACACATACTGCAGCAACTTAATCAGACTCAGCTCTGTCTGTCTGTCTGTCTGTCTGTCTGTCTGTCTGTCTGTCTGTCTGTCTGTCTGTCTGTCTGTCTGTCTGTTAAGATGGTTTCGCCGTTTTCTGCGAACGTCAACAACTGATCACGGTAAAATTCATATTGCTTTTGACGAGCTTCTATCTCTGCTGGCAGACCAATATTTAAATCATTACAGATCTTCTCGAAGTTATCTAAACAATCTGCAAATTTTTGTTGAACTTCAAGATTCGGCAAAGGAATTTCAATTTCTTGAATTGACGGAATGCTTGAATGGACTACTTTGCTTTTAACTTTGCCTTTTCCCTTTTGAAGTCTGGCAGATTGCGTTGCTAATACATGAGCCAAGTAGCGCGGGTTCTGTTTGTGCTTCATCACAACTATATCGCCACCTGCTAAGCATTTTTCATTGCCTAAATAAGCTACTGATTTAGCTATATCCTCAATATTCTCTCCAGTTATGGCAAAAAGAATATCGCCATTTTCAAAGTACTTTGGGGAATTCACATACTCTAATTTTGTATGAGAGATACATTTATCAAACCATGTGTTATACGTAGTATAGATTTCACCATAGCGAACGCACGGAATCCCCTCTGCCGTAACTTCATCTCTTTTAATACCTGAACCACGATAAAGTTCTGTAGCGATATCCTTTAACTTAACTAATGGAATATCTTTCTTTGCTGAAAGCAAGGTATCCCTATAATACTCATACTGTTTCTTTCTTGCTGTAAGCTCCGCTGTAAGCTCCGCTGTAAGCTCCGTGAAATTGTCCAGAATCCGGACAATTTCACGTTGTACCTCTAAAGGAGGTACGGGGATTTTAACTTTCCCCATTAGTTTCTTTGAAACATTGAATCTTGTTACACCACTTGCGGTTTTTCCAATTTGATATCGTAAATTTTCAGAGCGGAAAAGATGTTTTGCAAAATCTGGGATCATGATTGAAATATCATTGAATCTAAAAACAAAGCAAAAACTGTTTAAGTATAGCTTCTCCGTCGTCTTTTGCGTGAGTACAGACGAAATACCACATTCATCAGGAGTTTCTGAAGAACCAGTAAAAATGACATCTCCGTATTCCAAAGTACGCTGTTTTTCATTGTCACCTATTTTTACCGTGTCATTTACATCGATATTCAACGCGGGATTGGCATAAACATTTCGATACGTAATAAATTTTGCGTTCCCTTCAACAAAATCGTCCTTAGATTTACCAGTTATTCCTCCATAGAAATTCCCAAGTTCATCTAAAGTTTTATATTCCACACCATTAGGGCAAAACTCTTTTAGCAAATTATCTAATTTACTCATGCCTCTTGCCCTCCTTCAATCTCAGAAATGATCTTATCAATCTCTTCACGGAGAACTTGTTCACGGGAAACAATCTGTTTAATTTCAGCATTGAGTTTTACAATATCGATTTTCTCACGGGTATCTTCCTGCTCTACATAGGTGCTAACCGACAAATTGTAGTTCTGTTCCTTTACCTCATCGTAATCAACCAACCTGCAGGTATGCTCCACGTCCTGCCTTTCACAAAACATCTCAACGATTCTGTCTATATGTTCCGGGAGAAGTTTGTTATTGTTGGTAACCTTGACGCAGAGATTTGTAGCATCAATAAATAAAACCTTGTTATCACGCTTACTCTTCTTCATAACCATGATACAGGTGGCGATTGTGGTGCCGAAAAACAGGTTGCTTGGTAGCTGAATAATGCAATCTACATAGTTGTTGTCTACGAGATACTTTCTGATTTTCTGTTCTGCTCCGCCTCTATACATGATTCCTGGAAAACATACGATTGCTGCCGTACCATTCGGAGCCAACCAGGAAAGAGCATGCATTATGAAAGCCATGTCAGCTTTGGACTTTGGAGCCAAAACACCTGCAGGAGAAAAACGAGGATCGTTTATCAGGGTAGCATCTTCATCACCAACCCACTTGATGGAATATGGAGGATTAGAAACAATCAGTTCAAATGGTTCATCATCCCAATGCTGTGGATGCGTAAGAGTGTCTTCACAGGCAATGTCAAACTTATCAAAGCCTATGTCATGAAGGAACATATTGATACGACACAGGTTAAATGTGGTGATGTTGATTTCCTGTCCATAGAAACCGTTCTGAACTGCATCCCTTCCGAGGATCTTTACCACTTTTAAAAGTA
This sequence comes from uncultured Ruminobacter sp., assembly GCA_902764345.1. GTDB lineage: Bacteria > Pseudomonadota > Gammaproteobacteria > Enterobacterales > Succinivibrionaceae > Ruminobacter. The sequence goes on along the minus strand of CACWVT010000006.1, from coordinate 11,477 downwards.
GCGAACCGCTGCCACAGGCTGGGTCGTAAGCTTTATTAATTTTGGTCTTGCCCGCGGTTCCCAATCTAGTGAGAAGAACTGACACATCGGCTGGGGTGAAAAATTCGCCACCGGACTTACCTGCATTGGACGCATACATTTGCATAAGAAATTCATATGCATCACCGAAAGCATCAATCTCATGGTCTTGGACTGAACCAAGATCCATGGCTGCAACGCCTTCAAGAAGTTTAACTAGGCGCTCGTTCCTCTTTGGAACAGTTGCACCAAGCTTGTTACTGTTTACATCGATATCATCGAAAAGTCCTTTAAAATCACTTTCAGACTCACAACCGCAGGAGGATTCTTCAATATGATTAAACACACTCTCTAAGAATTCATTCAAATTGTCTTTTAAGTTCTTCGTTTCACCTTCGCTGTCAATAAAGACAGCCTTATCATCGGTACAGTGTTTCAGAACATTACAAAACAGCTCACTTGGCGGAATGAAGAATCCCTTTTCTTGAACAAGATCTGCACGAGCTTCTAAAGACTCTGCATCTGACATATTGGCATAATCAAAATCTGGATTCCCCGCGTCCCTCTCGCCTTTATTTATGTAAGCACAAAGGTTCTCAGAGATATAGCGATAGAACATCGTGCCGAGAACATAATTCTTAAAATCCCAGCCATCAACAGCCCCACGTAACTCATCAGCTATTGCCCATATTGCGCGATGGAGTTCATCACGCTCCTGTTCTTTTTTGGTATCTACCATTCAAAAAACTCCGCTAACATTATTCACGAAACTTGCGCCTTTAGGACAATACCCGAATGTTGCAAAATCACGTGTTAAAAATTCTGCTTGTCGTTATGTCAATAAATTCAAAACGATAACAAGACATAAACTATCACAGATGCATCACAAATCAATTAACCTTGCATGATAGCACAGTTGTAGTCTCAAATTCCTGTTACAACCGCACAAAACACACAAAACCTTAAACATTCCGAATAATTTTTATTCAATTTTTGCAGTTCTTCAAATTTGTGTTTCCTTCATAGAATGGCAGAGAGTCTCCTTGCTCACCTCTTAGCCAAATCTGCGACATACTTTGTACATTTGTCAATCATATGCACAAAAATTACACCATTCCCTACCAAATAATCGCCGATTAGACACTACTTCATAACAATTTTATGGAAAGAAAGCCTTTTCCTCTGTAAAATCCACGCTCTGTAATTTTGTTATCCAGATCACATAATTACTCGTATTTATCCAAGCAGACACCGCAAAAGATGCCTGCTTTTTTCGTATGAATCTTGACCGAACGTCAGATTTCACCAATCCCCCTGGCTACTTGTTAGGGGGATTGCTTTTTTTACTAAAGACAAAGGCTTTATCTACGTAACATGCAACACGCCTGTTGGATGTTACGTGTTCTGCGTCTTTTCAGATCTGGATACAGATTTTTAACCTCGCCTGCGTAAGCTCATCAAGTTGCAAATTGATGAGTGCATGGCTGAAACAGGCGAATTTATTTTAACCGTCCAGTGTCATGCACCACTGGTCACCTGCCGAACGGGGTATTCCCGAGGTGACCTAATGCACACAGTGACAACGAGCCGTGAAGGGCTACTCCGCTTCGGTTTTTCCGAACTGGAGAAGCCTAAATGGCAAATAAAAAACGTTATTACCCTCTTCGCAGCTCAACCGATCCCAAGAAAGTTAAGCTCGTTGAGATTACCGAGGAACAGTACCAGGCAATCTATCCTGAAATCTGGGCAACCATTAAGCGGGAACAGAGACATGGCCGATGCAGATGCCCAGCCAACTACCTGTGGACATGTAATGGCTACTGTTCTGACTGTTCCTATCACACCGGAGGAAATGAGGAGTCTATTGATGAACTGACAGATACAGAATTATCAGATGAGAAACCGCTGATGGATGAACTTATGGCATGCGACCAAATGCTGAAACTACTGGTTGCCAGATTCCGCGAACTTGAACCGGAGGCTGATCTCATCATTGAATTGCTGGAGGAAGGATTTTCCGACCGAAAAATTGCGGAAACGCTGGGACGTAAACAGCGAACCTTTGCAGATCACATGAAGAAGATCCGAACCGAGCTGCATAAGCTCAACAGGTAGTTTCCCCTTTCATAAAGGCTTTTACCCATAGTGGCGATGTCTGAGCAAGGCGTTTTGATTACGAAATAACCAAGTAATAAAAAATTTAAAAATATTTCCGCTCAAAACGCCCGCTCATGTCCAGTAGTAAGTGTAAGGCTGATTTTTTCACAAATTAAGGAGGTTCTCAAATGAACAAGTCTTACTTCGATTCCCGCGGGAAAAGCCATGAGCTGATTGCCGTACTCACGGCTATCTCTCATGTATCCGCAAAGATGGCAAGAAACCTTGAGCTTCTTGCTGAATTACGTAACTCAAAGAAAGGAAATACTACCTATGAACAACACAAAAGACATGGCTTCGAGCATCGTCGCACTGCGGCATGCGGCAGTCGCTTTGAATAACATTGCCGATTTTCTGGAAGATCTGAATGCCAAGGATTCTGCACCTGCTACTGAAAACCAGTCTCAGGAAACTGAATCCGCACCGTCGACCGATGCAGTTGTTCCGGCAGCCAAGGCTGAACCGGAAACCCCGAAATTATCCTTCGAGGATGTTCGCGGAATTCTGGCTGACATTGCCCGTGCTGGGAACCGTGAAGGCGTTAAGGCTCTGCTTGAAAAGTACGGTGCTTCAAAGCTTTCTGCTCTTGCCCCGGAGCACTACGCTGCGATTCTTAAAGATGCGGAGGAACTTAAGAATGCCTGATTCCCACGCAATCCTGTCAGCCTCGGCATCACACCGCTGGCTGATGTGCCCGCCCTCTGTCCGCTTATGTGAGCAGTTTCCGGGAGACGGAGCCAGCGAGTTTGCTGCAGAGGGAACAGAGGCTCACGCGCTCTGCGAGTTCAAGCTGAAAACAGCCCTTGGCATGGATGCTACTGATCCTACGCCCGAACTTTCCCGATACAGCGAGGAGATGGATGAATGCGCCACCGGCTATGCCTCCTTTGTTCTGGAGCTGGTAAGCGAGGCTGCCAAGTCCTGCTCAGATCCGAAGGTGCTTATTGAGCAGAGAGTTGATTTCTCGCAATGGGTACCGGAGGGATTCGGTACGGCTGACTGCATCATTGTATCCGATGGAACACTCCGAATTGTTGATTACAAGCACGGTCTCGGTGTTCTTGTCGAGGCTGAAAACAATCCGCAGATGAAGTGCTATGCCCTTGGTGCGCTGGAAATCTTCGATGTTCTTTATGACATCGAAAAGGTCAGCATGACCATCTATCAGCCCCGCCGGGAGAACATCAGCACCTGGGAGATTTCCCGGGAAGAACTCCTCCAATGGGCTGAAAACACTCTGAAGCCTATTGCCGGTCTGGCTTTTGCCGGTGAAGGTAAATTCTGCGCCGGTGAATGGTGCGGATTCTGTAAAGCCAAACACGCCTGCCGTGCCAGAGCCGAGGCGAACATTCTGCTGGCAAAGCACGATTTCAAACTTCCAGATCTACTCGAGGACATAGAAATCGAAGTGATCCTTTCCCAGGTTGATGAACTTACAGCATGGGCAAATGACATCAAGGAATATGCCTTGAAGCAGGCCATTGGCGGTAAGGAATGGCACGGCTGGAAGCTCGTGGAAGGACGTTCAGTTAGAAAATTCACCAGCGAGGACAAGGTAATCAAGGCTGTATGCGAGGCAGGGTTCGATCCGTTCGAGAAGAAACTCATAGGCATCACCGCCATGCAGAAACTTCTCGGAAAGGCAAAGTTTGACGAACTTCTTTCAGGACTTATTGCCAAGTCGAAAGGCAAACCAACGCTCGTACCGGAGAGCGATAAAAGACCGGCAGTTTCAAGTGCATCTTTAGATTTTAAGGAAGAATAAATTATGGCTACAAAAGTGATTACAGGTGTTAACACCAGATGGTCTTATGCAAATGTATGGGAACCAAAGGCTATGGAAGGCGGCAAGCCTAAGTTCAGTGTGTCTCTCATCATCCCAAAGTCTGACACCGTAACCGTTGGCAAGATCAAGGCTGCCATTGAAGAGGCTTACCGTGACGGTCAGTCCAAGCTCAAGGGTAACGCCAAGTCCGTACCTGCGCTCAGCACTCTCAGAACTCCGCTTCGTGACGGTGATTTGGAACGTCCGGATGATCCTGCTTACGCCAATGCGTATTTCGTCAACGCCAACTCTACCACTGCTCCCGGTGTGGTGGACGCCAACAGGAATGAAATCCTCGACAAGTCTGAAGTCTACTCCGGCTGCTACGGCAGAGCGTCAATCAGCTTCTATGCCTTCAATGCCAACGGCAACAAGGGTATTGCCTGCGGTCTTAACAATCTGCAGAAGATTAAGGACGGTGAGCCGTTAGGCGGAAGAGCAAGTGCCGAAAGTGATTTTGCCACTGAAGAAGATGAAGACTTTTTAGGTTAGGAGGCATCATGGATTCAGGTGAAATCTTTCTGATGGGCTTTGGCTCCGGTTTGTTTACCGGCGTAGTGGCAGCAATCCTGTTTGAGTTCCTCGGATTTCTCTTTACCGAGTTCCTGAAACGCAGAAAGCGTCGTGTCTGGTAGCACCAGATAACTTGTAACGATTTAGTAAGGGTAGTGGTTTTGACTGCTGCCCTTTTTTGACAGGAGAATTTTATGGAAACACTATCTTGTGATCTCGAAACATACAGCAGTGAGGACTTAAGGAAATGCGGAGTCTACCGCTACTGCGAGGCTCCCGATTTTGAAATTCTGCTCTTTGCCTACAGTGTAGATGGTGGTGAGGTACAGCTTGCTGATCTCGCCTCCGGAGAAAAACTTCCCAGGGAAATCATCAAGGCCGTGACCGATGACAGCGTCATCAAATGGGCGTGGCATGCAAACTTTGAGCGTGTATGTCTGTCCAGATACTTGCGCGACTTAGGCTTACTAACCGGTTATCTCAATCCCGAAGGCTGGCGGTGCGACATGGTGTGGGCAGCAACTCTGGGTCTTCCCTTCTCACTCGAAGGAGCAGGTGCAGTACTGGGTCTTGATAAGCAGAAACTCACGGAAGGAAAGGAGCTCATACGCTATTTCTGCAAACCGTGCTCCCCTACTCAGGCAAACAGTGGCAGAACCAGAAATCTCCCCTGCCATGCTCCCGACAAGTGGGAAATGTTCAAACGCTACAACATCCGGGACGTGGAAGCTGAGATGGGAATACAGCAAAGACTGAGTAAGTTCCCGGTGCCGGACTTCGTCTGGGAGGAATACCACCTCGACCAGGAGATTAACGACCGCGGCGTAAAAATCGACATGGAACTGGTACGTCAGGCGATTGCCATTGATGAACGCTCGCGAAATGAGCTCATAAGTGCCATGAGGGAATTTACTCAGCTTGAAAATCCCAACTCAGTCCAGCAGATGAGGGTCTGGCTGGCAAATAACGGTCTTATGACTGAAAGCCTTGATAAGAAAGCCGTGGCTGAACTTATGAAGAATGCCCCGCCGGAACTCATCAGAGTGCTGACACTCCGGCAGCAGCTTGCCAAGTCATCAGTGAGAAAGTACCAGGCTATGCAGAATGCTGTATGTGCCGACGGCAGAGCCAGGGGACTTTTCAGCTTCTACGGTGCCAATCGCACCGGGCGGTTCTCAAGCAAAATCATTCAGTTGCAGAATCTTGCCCGTAACAGCATGAGCGATTTAGATCAGGCTCGTGCGCTTATCAAAACCGGTGACTATGACGCTGTATCTATGCTCTACGATGATGTGCCGGATACGCTCTCCCAGCTCGTAAGAACAGCCTTTGTGCCTCCGAAGGGAAAGCTCTTTTATGTAGCGGACTTTTCAGCCATTGAGGCCCGAGTGATTGCGTGGTTTGCTGGTGAAAAATGGCGGTCTGAGGTATTCCGTAAAGGCGGTGATATCTATTGCGCCAGTGCCAGTCAGATGTTTAAGGTTCCGGTGGAAAAGCATGGTATCAATGGTCATCTGAGGCAAAAAGGGAAAATAGCGGAACTGGCCCTTGGTTACGGCGGGGGTATGGGCGCATTAAAGGCCATGGGAGCTCTTGAGATGGGGCTTAAGGAGGAGGAGTTACAGCCCCTCGTCAACGCCTGGAGAAACGCCAATCCAAATATTGTGAAATTCTGGTGGGCTGTGGATAACGCAGTTATGGAAGCAGTGAATAAAAGAACCACCACCGAAACTCACGGCATCACTTTCTCGTTCAAAAGCGGCATGCTGTTTATTACCCTGCCTTCCGGCAGAAAGCTCGCCTACGTTAAACCTCGTATCGGCATGAACCAGTTCGGCGGTGAAAGCATTACCTATGAAGGCATCGGTGCTACCAAAAAGTGGGAACGTCTCGAATCCTACGGTCCCAAGTTCGTGGAAAACATCGTCCAGGCAACGGCAAGAGATATCCTGTGTTTTGCCATGAAGACTTTACGGTGCTGCAGCATAGTTATGCACATCCGCCATGGGCTGAAGGCTTAATCCTTACCGCCAGCGGTTACACATCGCCCTACTACAAAAAGGATTAGCGCCTTAACTTGATCGGTATCTTGGTCGGTCTGTACCGATCAAGTCATTTGGAATTCAACACAGATGCCACATTAAGACATCTGTGATTACTTGTCAGATTTCACTGCTGCTTTTAATGTGTTAACGGCCGTAAAGGAAGGTACCCAAATTCAAGGGTAGTTGAAGGAACACGCCTTCGCGAAGATTACTCATGCCGAAAATGATTGGCAATAAAAGATAAATCATGTTTCATACCCTGGTTTTTGATGTACGATTCTATTGAACTTTTCACCTTTTCGTAATTAGAAAAGGCTATAAACTTACATGATGTCTGCATAGTTAAAATATTAAAAAAGATGGCATTCTTTAAGCTTAATTGTGTTTTTTTATACACGTATTTATTTGGAGTTCTAACTCCTGTTTCTGAAAAGGTTACGGCAGGAGCATTTAACAAATGTTTATCATCAAATCCCAATCTTTTCTCTAAACCATTTTTGGAATATTTTTTTACATCAAATATCCCATACTCTTTTCTAAAAATAGGACTGATTGCTAAAACCCCCAAATGTTTCGATATTGGAAAATATACATAATCTGCAGGATCTATTTTGTCTAAAAGCCCTATGGCATACGGAGATTTTGAATTGAAAATCAGGTCTAACTTAGCAAAAGGTCTTTCACCGTACCAATAACCGCATGCACAGTCAGAAATAATCAAATTTTCCCCGCATATTTCTGTAGAAACGAAAGACATGTACCCATAGACAATTCTCTTAATGGCTCTTAACAGACCATTATCAATCATCTCCTCGCACTTTGTGTCGCAGAATTTAAGAAGTTCTTCAGATGTGTTGCATTTTAAAATTTCGTCCATTCTGGATTCAAAAAATTTTTTATTCCTTTCGTAGACAAATTCATCAACTGCCGATCCATTACGTGTTTCAATTTCATCGCGGGTAAAAGACTTTCTAAGTGAACCTATTAATAAGAATTTTTTGAGAAGAAAGAGCTCCTCCCTGCTTAAAATAATTTGATCCTTACTCTTTAACAGATTATCGTTAAGAAGTTGTGCAAACCTTGATTCAATGCTTTTACTAAGATCATGTTCTAGATCATCAGAATAATATCCCTTTTTTGAGAAAACAGAATCCAATCTTCTAATCTCACATTTCTGATGAATCAAATCAGCGTATATTAAATGCTCTTTATCATCACTAAACTTCTTTAGAATCAGTCTAGGAATATAGTGGCTGTTAATCATTAACACCTCCAGTACCGCAAAGCTTTCATTTAACTGTCAGCATATCATGGATACCTCGAAATATCACATAATTTTTGGATATTACCATTCCAACTCATTCCGTTTCGCCCAAACACCTCCGTCATGTCCATTGAAATGAAGACGCTCCCGCACAGCAGTAGCGCGATGCACATACATGACGAAGTGGTAATCGAAGCTGATCCTCATATGAGTCTTGATGCCGTGTGTAAACTTATGGGACGTATCCCTTGGTTTGATTCTCCATGCTGCAGGTTATACATCCCAATACAACAAGAAAGATTAGCTCTCTCCTTAAGATCTTTATCGGTAACTTGGTCGGTCTCTACCGATCAAGTTGTCTACCTCCAAGCCTTTTTCAAACATACAGTCTCAATTCGCTCATTTCTTAACCTTTTAGAAAAAATTTTCAAAATAGTTCCGCTCAAAATCGCCCCTCACGTCCAGTAGATAGTAGGAGCACCAAAAAACGCTCCGGTTTTATCAACAATTTTCATTGGAGTTTTTATGTTTGAAATTAAGGAAAAACAGAGAGTTCTGCCGGACGGAACCAAGATCACCACATTTACCCGTGAGGTTGCCAGTGCCAACACCATCGAAGTGGAAGTCGGCACCAACGGCTTTAAGGGCGGTGATGCCAGCTGCGGAAGCCGTACCTACATCCGCATCAAAGATCTTGGCGGTACTGACATGTTCGTGAAGAGATTCCGCGCCGAGAACGGCAACACCGCCGAATTCGAGGTGTACCTGGGCGGCGACTGCGAGCTCGAGACCATGCTCCGAGCTTTGAAGTTCGTGGTTAACAGCGGAGGTTGTGGACTAATGACCTGTTTAAATTCGCCATTTAAGAGCAGAGATGAAATGAAAGAGGCGATGCTTAATGGGCTCGCCAGCATTTTAACCATTGATGAATACAGGAAGATGTCTCATCTTTTTGCCACTATGCCGGATTCTGTATTTGATCAGATTGCGGCTGAGTGTGCAGAGTCGGTTAAGCGTAAAGGTGTTTCTTATAAAGATCTCGTTAAGAAGAGAGCAGAATTCAATAAGAAGCGCAATGTAACCTTTGAAAATTCTGCCCTTAACTGCGTTTCCATGCCCCCTCTGAAGGATGAAGTTCGTGATGAAGTGTGGCGGGATATCTCTCAAAGCCGTCCTACTGACCGCATACATCTTAAATCCAAAGACGATGAGGCCATATCCAAGTTCTGGAAACAGTTCTGCTCCAGGGAAATGCTTGATAAGGGCGGTATTCCGTCAGATCTCTTCTTCTCAGGAAACGTACCTCTTCTTGACTGCGAAATTACAGTGGATGAAAGAGATAAGCCGTTCGGTCAGCTTGTTACATACCGCGTTGTCATATACCCGGATTATATCGAGCGTATTAAGCAGATGTCGGTGCTGTGGTAACGGAGTTTATGGGGCATAAATTCTTTATACCGATTCTTGTGTTTTACGGTGTTGATTTTGTGCTCATGTCAAATTGCGGAGTGATTGGCAATTACAGCAGTGCAGAAGTAAGAAATCGCATGGGGAGGATTCCGGTACAGGATTTTGTTTCCGCAGGATATGAATGTCTTACCACCTGGTACGGTATTCAGCTGGCACTGCTTCACCCAACTGTTAAGGAGGTGTTCAGTCACCCTAAAACCGAGCCGGTAATGGACACCAGACCACGTAAAGGCGGAAAGAAAAGACGTGTTGTGCGTTACATCAAAAAGCACGTCATTACTGCTGAAGACCTTGAACAGACCTCATTCAAGGGCAAAAGCGGTTTTACCCGACATACCCCGATCTGGTACGTAATCGGTCACTGGCGTCATTACTCAGACGGCAAGAAGGTATTTATCAAGCCTTACTGGAAAGGAGAAATGAGGCAACTCCGAATGGATCTTGATGGTCGTGAAAGGGAAATTGTTATTGAAGAAGGAGGAATTTAAGTGACAAAGCCAGTATTTATCTTATACAGCGCGGACTGCAGAGGGAATAAAACCAACTGTCTGTATCCCAACAAAATTGAAGTGTCCGACACGGAGTCCCTGATCCGCGCCGTTTCCAAAGATTACGTCTGTGCAGAGTACAGGAACAGCTATCGGAATACCAAGAATTTCATCAGCAGCAACTGCTGTGCCGGAGACTGTGACAACACACATTCAGATGATCCGAAAGACTGGATCACTCCGAAGGACGTGGCAGCCGCTTTTCCCGATGTACCTTTCTGGGTTCATTACAGCCGTCATCATATGAAAGCCAAGAACGGGAAAGCAGCCAGACCTAAATTCCACATAGGCTTTCTTACGGATTCAATAAAGGATGCCGAACAGCTGAAACGCCTAAAGGAACGAGCTCATGAATTATTCCCGTATTTTGATCCGCAATCAATGGATTCTGCCCACTTCTTCTACGGAACTGAAAATCCGCAGGTGGAATTCTTCTCCGGAACCAAAACTCTGAATGAATTTCTTGGCGATGATGAGTTTGATGCCGACATGCCCCAGGGCAGTTACGGCAAAAAGATCGTCATAGAGGAAGGCAGACGCAATGCCACCATGAGCCGTTTTGCCGGAAAGATTGTTAAGCGATACGGCTCTACCGAGGAAGCTTTCAAAATCTTTATGGAGGAAGCCGACAGATGTAACCCGCCTCTCTCAGATGAGGAACTCGGAAAGGTCTGGGCAAGCGCCCAGCGTTTTGCCAAAAAGGTTCAGGGTCAGCCTGGGTATGTACCGCCGGAGAAATATAAGCCGGAAAGCACTCTGCAGCCTTCGGACTATTCCGACGTGGGACAGGCTAAGGTGCTGGCGAGAGACTGCGCCAATGAGCTGGCATACAGCCCCAACACAGACTTCATAGTCTATGAAACCAACCGCTGGGTAGAGTCAAAATCAAAAGCCATGGGTGTCATGCTGAACTTCCTTGATCGTCAGCTTGCCGAAGCCGGGGATAAACTTGAAACCGCCGAGAAGGAACTCATCAAAAGCGGATTTTCGGAGGAAGCTCTCGCCGCAGGTGGGAAAGCCCTTAAAAAGGCTATCCAAAATTTCACTCAGGCTGATGCATATCTGAAATACAACAATGCCATTACATACAGGAGCTTTGCCTGTCAGCGACGGGATATCAAGTATGTTAACGGTGCTTTAACAGCGGTTAAGCCATTGGTGGAGGTTTCCATCAGTGCTATCGACAGTCATCCGTTTCTGCTGAACTGCCCGGACGGCACCTACGACCTTACCAAGGGTCTGGCCGGCCGCAGAGATCACGATCCGGCTGACCTTATCACCCAGATAACAGCTTATGCTCCCGGGGATAAAGGCAAAGATCTGTGGCTCGACTTTGTGGACAGAGTGTGCGAAAGCAATCAGGAAAAAATCGAATATCTGCATCGAGGATCCGGTCTTTGCCTTATCGGAGAAGTCTTCCATGAAGGAATTTTCATTTCCTTTGGTGTAGGACGCAACGGTAAATCCACATGGTGGAATTCGGTTGGCGGAGCTATGGGATCCTATGCCGGAGTTATTTCAGCGGATGTGCTGACCGCCGAATGCCGCAGAAATGTTAAGCCGGAGCTGGCTGAACTGAAAGGCAAACGATTCCTGCTTGCCTCGGAACTCGAAGAAGGCCGAAGGATGTCAACCTC
>CACWVT010000005.1 GCA_902764345.1 uncultured Ruminobacter sp. | reverse complement strand
TCAAACTCTTCACTTTAAATTTTTAAGTTGAAGTTTTTTCGGCTCTCTCTTGAATGACTGTCTTCTAAAATTGCTCTTAGATTTGACACTCAGCTTCTTCAAGAACCATTTTTTAAATTTCAGCTCATGAATTCAGCGAGTGCCCACACAGATTGTCTAGATTTGTTTTTAAAGAACTTTTTCGCTTTGCTGTTCTGCTCAGCGAGTGATGTGTATTTTACTTTTTCGAAAAATTTTGTCAACACACATTTGTGTTTTTTAGCAATTTTTTTATTATTTTTGCTTGTTTGATTAAAAAATATTCAATTTTAATCAAATTGACATAAAACTATTCATTTTATTTAACGGCCTGTCTTTTTACTTTTTATTTCCGGTTTGATAATTCCGGGAAACAGAAAATATACTGAACCTTCTATCACAAAGTGCACAAACCACCTTACCGCCCACAGCATAATCATTACAATAACTGCTATAACAACAGCCTTAACCTTTAATTCATCCTGCGGATGGTTAAAGAAATCTATATATCCGGCTTCATCGATATATTCAAAGGTTCTTCTCGAAAATATAGTCCCCAGATAAAGCATACAGTTGCCCAAAAGGGTACAAAGAACCCCGAATCTAAAAGTAAGAGCTATAAAACAACATAGGAAACCAACACCGAACAGCGTAAAACCGCTATAAATCATGAATGTTTCAATATTCTCAATCATATCTTTCTGCCTTTTTTGTAGTCTTTACATTTTAAAAAAAATCTTATGAAATTTCTATTTTTACACTTAAAATATCGTCGGTTAATTCTCTTTTGTATTTAGGAATCACTTTATGTTTTTACATTGGAATGTCGATCCGATTCTGTTTACCATACCGGTTATAAACCTATCTCTGAGATGGTACGGTCTATTTTTTGCCGTAGGCTTTCTGTTAGGTTACTATTTTGCAAACCGTGAGTTCAGAAACAGGAATCTCAATACTGATGGTCTGGATAAACTTTTAGGATACATGATCGCAGGAACTCTTATAGGGGCAAGACTCGGACATTGCCTTGCCTATGATCCTCAATTTTATTTAACCCACCCTGTTGAAATACTAAAAATATGGCAGGGTGGCCTTGCCAGCCACGGAGGCGGACTGGGCCTGATATTTACAACACTGCTCTACTGTAAAATTTATAAATATAATTTCCTTAATCTAGCTGATCTGCTCTGTATCCCTACCGCATTTGTTGGTGGGATGATAAGAGTCGGAAACTTCTTTAATTCTGAAATTTACGGTAAACCGACTAACGCTGATTATGGTGTCATTTTTGATAGAATAGACAGTATCCCGAGACATCCTGTTCAGATGTATGAATCCCTTTCATACTTTCTCATATCCGTATTCCTCTATAGCGTATATAAGTACAGCCAAAAAAGAGGTTCAGGCTTTGTCCTGGGATTATTCTTTATAACAGTTTTCTCCGTAAGAATAGTTCTCGAATACTTCAAGCCGGAACAGGCAAGTTATGACATGAACAACAGTATACTTACAGTCGGACAGTATCTGAGTATTCCTTTTGTCGTTGCCGGACTGGTGCTATGTATACTGAGTTCACTGCTTCCATCTCTAAGAAATAAATCAGAAATAATCTTAAATAATGATGTAATATCAAAATAATTTCTTAGATGTTGGACTGTTATTAACCCCTATTCAGCAAATCTAAAAACAGAGGGCACATTCGTTATATGTGCCCTCTGCTTTTAATGCCTCCGGCAGTAAACCGGCTTAACGTAAAATTAAAGTATTATTAGCTCTCATAATGCTTTCCCTTTATGAATTTCTTTATGATTCCCTTATGACTTCCGAAAATAAATGACACTAGGTAAAGCGTACTGAGCGAAATAATAATTGCAGGACTGCATGGAACGTTATAGTGGAACGACATTATAAGACCGACGTAAGATGAAATAAGAGCCTGAAAAACACTGATAGCAAGAATACTGGTTAATCTGTAACTCCAAAATTTAGCACTTGTTGCGGGAATAATCATAATACCAACGGCCATCAGTGTTCCTATGGCCTGAAAACTGCTTACCAGATTGAATACTGCAAGTATCATAAAACAGATATGCACCCATGGTCCTGATTTACTTACAGATTCAAGAAACAATGGATCAACAATGTCAAGAATCAGAGGTCTGGCTATAAATGATAGAACAATAAGTGTTACTGTAGTACAAATTCCGAGAAGAACTATAGTATCACTGCCTATGGCAAAAACTGAACCAAACAAAAAATGCAACAAATCCAAATTAGATCCGTTTAAAGATATAATCAGAACGCCGAGAGCCAAACTGAACAGGTAAAAGACCGCAAGATTACTTTCTTCACTGCTTTTACTAATCCTTGAAAAAACACTCGACATAATAATCACGACGATACCGGCAATCATACCACCTATGGTCATGGCAGCAACTGACAGTCCAGAAAATAAAAAACCTACGGCAGCACCGGGAAGAATGGCATGTGAAATAGCATCACCGCTCAAACTCATTCTTTTCAATGTCAAAAAAACACCGATAAGAGGAGCACTAAAACAGAGACATATAAGCGATACTGAAGCTTTCTGCATAAAATCATACGAAAGCAGTGGCTGTATCAGATAACTGTAGAGATCGTTGAACATAATTACTTATTACAAATATTTGCATCCTTGTGCGGATAAAAACTGTTGCTGAATGCCTTATCAAGGTTATCTCCTGTAAGCACCTCCTCAGTAAGACCATAAGCAACAAGTTCCCTGGACAAAATCGCCGTATAAGTGAAGTTGTCTCTCACCTGTTTTAAATCATGAAGAACTGAAATCACGGTTTTTCCGGCATCCATCCACATACGTATTATTTTTAAAAGTTCTACTATTGTTTTATAGTCAATGGCATTGAACGGTTCATCCAGAAGTATAAGTTCGGCATCCTGAATGATAAGTCTGGCAAAAAGAGCTCTCTGTATCTGACCTCCGCTCAAAGCCTTCAATGGCTCATCAGCCATTCCCTTTAATCCTACCTTATCAAGGGTTGAATTCACGAGCCTGATGTCATCCTTACTTAATCCGGCAAAAAAACTCTTTTTATAAAGAAGTCCTGATGATACAAGCTCGAGAGTAGTCATCGGAAAAGTTTTATCAACTGTGGAGCTCTGAGGCAGATACGCAATTTTATCTCTGGAAATATCAATGGTAATACTTCCTCCCATAGGCTTAATGAAAGACATTATCCCTTTTAGGAGAGAGGATTTTCCACATCCGTTAGGGCCTACAATTGCAACTGATGTTCCCTTCTCTATATGCATATTCAGGTGATGAATAACCGGATGTTTGTTGTATCCTATCGTCAGATTATTAAATGTCAGCATATTAAATAACGAGGTATATTAAAAAATAAAGTACTGCAAGTATTATAAACACGGCAGCAAGTCTGGTATAAATACTTGAAAGAAAAAGTGAGCTCATTTTTTCGGTATCCTTCTGATTTTTTATTGTACATTATGGGATTACACGTTATCTTCCGCAACAGGATTACGAATTCAATGAGTTATATGATAATCATTTTCAGTAACAAGGGAATAACAGCTTAACTGATTTTTTACAGAACGGAATCCTTTTTCCTCTGTGTCTGATTATAACCTAACATAATGATAAAACAAGAAAGACAACCGCTACCGATTGTCTTTCCCTGATTCATTAAATAATTAAATAAATGTAATTATGACTTAACCAGAATTAGTTCTTGCCACTTAACAGAGAAGCAATGAGCTTCTTATTCTTGTCGCCGCTAGCTTCCTTTGGTTCTTCCTTGGCAGCCTGCTTTTCCTGCTGAACTTCTTCAACCTTAGCTGCAGGCTTGCTGCTTGCAACTTCAGTTGGCTTTAAAGGATTCTGAATCTGGCTTGGACCGCTTGGAATTGCACTTATACGGGAAAAGCCTTCGGCTCTTGCCACTGCATAACCATTGCTCTTGGCAGCATCAACAAGATTGTCATAGTTTCTGTTTTCAGTAACAAAGGTAACCTGAGTATTACTGTCTTCTGCTGCAAGTCTTGCAATCTTGAATGCAAGGCTGATGAATAATTCATTTTCAGTCTTATGAGGAATTTCAAGGAAATCAATATCAACCTGCTGACTCTTAGCAATATTCATCAGATTCTTAACAACTTTAAATGGAAGATTATCCTGATCTTCAGTTAATAAGAAAATGCTATCGTAACGATCAAGACCTTCACTTGGCAGTTCCTGATCCGCAAAATTAGGTAAAATTAAAATCTTATTTGACATATACTCACCGTCCCTAGACTTATATAATCAACCATACACTTATGTACTTATTACAATTCTATAGACTTTTTTAAATTTAATTAGTGATCGGTATCTAAGTAACAGGGATTTTTTCACTGTTAAATCTATTTTGGTCAGTATGCGTACAATATTCCCAAACAAACAAAACATATTTAAAACAATTTATTAACAATATTTATAAAAATCATTATTCTGGAGACTTAGGAGATGCCATCATGTTTTTCAAATCTTGAATCTCTTCTCAACGAAATATGCTTATTTATTATAAAAAAACTGTAGTGGTAATAAAAAAATCCTGTTTTATCTTAAAAAAACAGGATTTTTTATTCTGACATAAACTTTTCTTAGTCTAATCTGGAAAGAAACTCCGCAATTCTTTCTGCCAGCTGAGTGGCGTTGTTTCCCTCAATCACAAAATGCAGTGTCTGACCGTAAGAAGCCCTAAGGGTTGATACCTGCATCATGCTCTTACCATCTACATAAGGAGAGTTGTCCGAAGTGTTTTTGATTTTTACCTTTACTTCAGGATCACTGTTGCAGATTTTAACCAGAGAGGCGCAAGGTCTTACGTGTAAACCGTGTTTACCATTTATTTCAATATCCATTTCTATTGCCATGGCTGACTCCTGAACTTTTTACCACTTGTGTCCCATAATTATATTTTATCTGTACGGAGTGTCAAAAACTGCCGAACAGCGTAAATATGTTACTTATAACCATGTTTTTTTAAGATTAAGCGTGATTTGTCACTAAACAGGTAATCTTTGAAACGAGTAGTGGCCTGTACGTTCTTATTATTTTTAAATATCAGATAGTAGTAATTAATCGGTTCATATTCCGTATCACTGAACAGACAGAATGAACCTTTTTTGGTTAGCTTGTTATCAATAACCATATTATAAGGTAAAAACCCCAACATGGCATAACCATTGACAATGGAAGTTAATGCCGAATACTCATTGTCACTGTATACAATCTTTTCCTTAAGTTTAGGATTATTCTTCGAATAGAGATCAATTATCTGTGCGGCTGCAAATCCTGATACGTTGTATTTGGGGCTCGGCATGATAATCTTACTGTAAATGTCCTTATTGAGGACATCGCAGTTACTGTCAATAATGGACGTTACGGAAAATAAAGTTAGGGCCGTTCTGGTAAAATTACCAAAACTGCTACTGTCAGCGAGTCCCATATTGATGTATCTTGCCGGGAATTTCTGATCATTTCCCAAAAAAATGTCACAGCTCATCTGCTTATTAATTACCGAAGCATAAATCATTGTTGATGATGCATAGGTAATGTCCAACTTACCCAGAGTGTATTCTTTTCTGTATTCTTCCAGATAATCGTACAATTGCGGAATTGCACAAACCTTAATAGACTCAGACTCCGTCACCTCATTATCAGTGGCAACTGCGTTGCCTGATATGAAAAACATAATTCCGACAACAGCAGACATTAAAATTTTTTTTGAAAAATCAAATGCAGTTTTCATTAAATGACCAACCTAAAAACAAATACAGCAGCAGGTGTCCCTGCTGCAGTATTTTTATTTATGATTATTAATTATTATTCTGCGTAAAAGTTACGCAGCATGGCTATTTCCTTGGCATATCCATCCAAATCTTCCTGAGGTGTTTCAAGATAGAAAGGAAGATGTTTAAGACGAGGGTTATTAATCACCGCCACTAAAGCTTCCAGACCGATATGTCCGAATCCGATGCATTCGTGACGATCCTTGTGGGCACTCATCGGATTCTTACTGTCATTAAGATGAACCGCACATAATCTCTCAAGACCGATTACGTCGTCAAACTCATCAAGCACGTCATCGAGATGATTTACGATATCGTAGCCACCTTCCCACAAATGACAGGTATCAAGACACACCCCGAGCTTTTCATTCAGCTCAACACCATCAATAACAGCTCTTATTTCCTGAAAGTTTCTGCCAACCTCGCTGCCTTTTCCGGACATGGTTTCAAGCAACACCTTGGTTTTAAGTTCAGGGGAAAGAATTGTGTTAAGGTGATTCTGAATCATGGCTATGCCAATTTCAGCTCCCTGTTGCACGTGAGACCCGGGATGGAAGTTATACATACCACCGGGGATTCTGTCCATTATACGCAGGTCATCAGCCATAATGTCTCGGGCAAAAATCCTTAACCCTTCATCCTTTGCACAAGGATTCAGTGTATACGGTGCATGAGCCAGCACCGAGGAAATACCATGCTCACCGCAGAATGCAAGAAAGTCGGACATGTCCTTTTCGGAAATCGGTTTGGCTTTTCCGCCACGGGGATTTCTGGTAAAAAACTGAAAGGTATTGGCATTAATACTTAATGCAGTTTCTGCCATGGCAAGATAGCCTTTGGAGCATGACAGATGACAGCCTATTTTCAACATGTTATTCAATTATTCCACGGTTACTGATTTTGCAAGATTGCGCGGTTTATCAACGTCTGTTCCCTTGATGATGGCAACATAGTACGCCAAAAGCTGCAGAATTACATTATATGCGATTGGGGCAATAAGTTCGTCAACCTCATCAATTTCGGTGAATCTAATGTTTGGATCATTGGTAAGACCAAGCTTAGGAGTACCAAACACGTACAAAATACCTCTTCTGGCACTTACTTCCTCAATATTTGAGCGAAGCTTAGCCAAAAGGTCGTTATTAGGCGCTACCACGATGACCGGCATGTCTGCATCGATTAACGCAATAGGACCATGTTTTAATTCACCGGCGGCATATGCTTCAGCATGGATATAACTGATTTCCTTAAGCTTAAGTGCACCTTCCATGGCTATCGGATACATAGCGCCCCTGCCTAAAAACAGTGCGTTACGCTTGTTTACGAATTCTCTGGAGATTTCCTCAACCTTACCATCAAGAGCCAGTGCCTTTTCAATTGAAGGAGCCAGTTTTCTTAAGGAAGCAACATAACTCTTTTCCTCTTCAGAAGAAATGGTTCCCTTAACCACGCCTATTGAACCAACCAGTAAAAGCAGGGACACCAGTTGTGTGGTAAACGCCTTGGTTGAAGCCACACAGATTTCACGGCCGGCCCTGGTAAGGAATACCAGTTCAGATTCCCTTACTAGTGAAGACCCGGGAACGTTACAAATACACAGGGTATGGGCATATCCCTTCTGCTTTGCAATACGTACTGCCGCCAGCGTATCGGCGGTTTCGCCTGATTGTGAAAGAGTCACAAACAGAGTGTTTTTCTGGGTAATGCTCTTTCTGTATCTGAATTCAGATGCGATTTCCACGTCGGTAGGAAGCCCGGCAAGGGACTCAAACCATTCTCTGGCCATGAGACCGGCATGATAAGATGTACCGCAGGCAACAATCTTAATTCTTTCAATATCCTTGAACACATCCCTGGCATTGGTACCGAAACATTCCACCACAAAGTGTTCATCGGATATTCTCCCTGCAAGGGTATCTGTTACAACCTTTGTCTGTTCGTAAATTTCTTTTTGCATGAAATGACGGTATTCGCCCTTAACGGCTTCGTCGTTTTCAATGTTTACTTCAGCAACAGGACGCTGTACCTCATTACCGTTTCTGTCATAAATGACTATCTTGAAGCGGGAAACGTCGGCAATATCACCTTCTTCAAGATAAATGAATCTGTGGGTGATTGGGAACAAAGCCACAGGATCTGATGCAACAAAGTTTTCACCGATGCCGAGACCAATGACAATCGGACTGCCGCTTCTGGCGGCAACCAGATGATCAGGCTCATTCTTATTGATGATTACGGTACCGTAAGCCCCCTTCACATCCTTAATGGCTCTTTTAGTGGCGCTGAGAAGACTGCCTTCGGAATCAAGGTATGAATTTACCAGAGCCACAAAAACCTCAGTGTCTGTTTCAGAAGTAAAAACATGTCCATGTTCGGCAAGGTTCTTCTTAATTTCGATGTAGTTTTCAATGATGCCGTTATGCACAATTGCCAAAGGACCTGCAACATGCGGATGGGCATTACTGACTGACGGCTTGCCGTGCGTTGCCCATCTGGTGTGGGCAATTCCGAGACCTCCGGCCAGGGTATGTTCCCCAACGGCCTTAACCAGTTCATTGACTTTACCGAGACTTCTTATTCTCTGGATTTCATTATCGTGGACAACTGCAATACCCGCAGAATCATATCCGCGATACTCCAATCTTCTTAAACCTTCCAATAAAATATCAGAAACATCTCTCTGAGCTATCGCCCCTACAATTCCACACATAACATTGTCCTATCTGTATTTAAAATCTATTTCTTTTTTTCAGGTCTCTTCCAACCGCTGATTGTACGCATCGCAGCCCTGGTGATTACCAGATTGTCGGCCTCAACGTTTTTCGTAACGGTGGTGCCGGCCCCGATGGTTACGTTGTCACCAATGGTTACCGGAGCCACAATCTGGGTGTCAGAACCGACAAATACGTTATTTCCGATAACGGTCTTCCACTTATTGGCACCGTCATAGTTACAGGTAATGGTACCGGCACCTATATTAACATTTTCACCGATTTCGCTGTCGCCAAGATAAGATAGATGCCCTGCTTTAGTACCGTTCGCCAGTTTAGACTTCTTGACTTCAACAAAGTTTCCGACGTGCACCTGTTCTCCCAATACGCACCCTGGTCTGAAACGTGCAAATGGTCCGAGTGTTGCCCCCCTTCCGATTTCACTGTCTTCGATGACGGTATACGGACTGATTACTGAATCATCGGCAATTGTACAGTTTTTTAAAACGCAACCTGCGCCGATGACAACGTTATTACCCAGCTTTACGTTTCCTTCGATAATGACATTGACGTCAAGTGAGGTATTGGCACCAAATTCCAGATTTCCCCTGAAATCCACCCTTGAAGGATCCATGAGAATCAGACCATCAGTCATGTATTTTTCAGCAAGACGCTTCTGATAACATCTTTCTGCTTCGGCCAGCTGAATTTTATTGTTTATACCCTCGCATTCCTTTGAATTTGCAGCTACAGCAGAACTTACCGGAATATTTTTCCCGCATGCCAGAGAAATAACGTCGGTGAGATAGTATTCACCCTGACTGTTATTGTTCTTCACCTGCTTCAGAAGTTCATTGAGAGACTCATAATCACCGGCAATAACCCCGGTATTGATTTCATTAATGAGCTTCTCTTCTGGTGTGCAATCCTTATCCTCAACGATGGCAGTAACCATGCCTGAAGCATCTCTTTTAATTCTGCCAAGACCTGCAGGATGCTCCACAACGGAAGTAAGAACGGCCACGCCCTTATCCCCAAAACTGTTTATAAGGGCATTAAGGGTTTCACCGGTAATAAGAGGAATATCGGAAACAAGAATCAGAATCTTACTGTTAGGTCTGCAGTTTGGCAGTGCCTGAAGAACGGCATGCCCTGTACCGAGAAGTTCCTTCTGCATTACATAATCATAGTCGCCACCGATAGTATCCTTAACGATGTTACCGCCAAAACCGTACACTATATGAATCTTTTCAGGATTAAGCTTTGAAGCGTTGTCTATGACGTGACGTAAAATTTCCTTACCGCCCACTTTATGTAAAACTTTAGGCAGATGAGAATGCATTCTTGAGCCTTTACCTGCTGCAAGAATGATAACTTCCAATGACATAATTACAATCTCTCTGATTCAAAATTAAAAACCTGTTACATTATAGACTAAACGATATGTTAGCTCTACTAACATACTTCCTAATTTTACGGACCTGCCGCACAATCGTAAATTAAATAAAACCTTATGATGACTGCCTTACGTCCATGTAGTCATTTAAACCCCAAGCCAGAATTGACATTCGGAAGAAACAACATTTCCTTAATCGGAATAAATCTCACTATTTTTTTACATTGCACGCAATGTCATAACATAAGTTACTTTACAAACATGAGTACTATAAAAAAACAATAAACGAAACAAATATTTTAAATTTACGTTTTCTTCCGCAAACAGATTTTTAAGAAAAATTTACCAACATAAACAGGATAATAATCCTCAGATTATAAAAAAAATCCGCACTCGTACTTTATTGAAACATACCGTGCGGAATTTGTACTGAAAGGTTTTGTTAATGTTAACGATGACCAAACTTTCTGGTTAATTCAACCGCATGAAGCTTGGACAAAGCTCTAGAAAGTTCGGCAAGAGCAGCTGAGTAATCCTGATCCTTTGGCCCCTTAGCCAGTTTGGCTTCAGCCTGTCTCTTGGATTCAAGAGCCAGTGATTCATCGATATCCTCACCACGGATTGCCGTATCAACGAGAACGGTCACACTCTTTGGCTGAACTTCCAGAACCCCTCCGTAAACGTTAACAAGTCTTTTGTCCCCGGACGGAGTAACATAAACAACATTACTGGAGTTTATGAAGGTCAGTAACGGACTGTGTCCCGGATGAATGCCTATGCCACCTTCAACACCTTCAACATTAACCTGAGCAACGTTATCCGAAAAAATATATTTTTCAGCACTAACGATACGTAGGTGTATTGTCTTATCCTGCTGGTTCTTTTCTTCTTTTTGCTCTGCCATATGAACCTCTTAATCAGTTACATGCTTTTGGCTTTTTCCATCGCTTCTTCAATGGTACCCACCATGTAGAAAGCCTGCTCAGGTAATGAATCAACATCTCCGTTGATAATTGCACTGAAACCTCTGATGGTATCCTTTAATGGCACATATTTTCCTTCTCTGCCGGTAAATACTTCTGCTACGCTGAACGGCTGAGACAGGAATCTTTCAATCTTTCTGGCTCTTGATACTACGAGCTTATCATCTTCTGATAATTCATCCATACCAAGAATTGCAATGATATCCTTAAGTTCCTTGTATCTCTGCAGAACAGTCTGAACACCGCGAGCTGTTTCATAGTGTTCCTTTCCGACAATGAACGGATCCAACTGTCTTGATGTTGAATCAAGAGGATCAACGGCAGGATAAATACCAAGAGCAGCAATCTGACGGGAAAGCACCACGGTAGCATCCAGATGTGCGAATGTTGTTGCCGGGCTTGGGTCAGTAAGGTCATCCGCAGGTACATATACAGCCTGAACAGAGGTAATTGAACCATTCTTGGTTGAAGTTATACGTTCCTGTAATGCACCCATTTCTTCTGCGAGTGTAGGCTGATAACCTACGGCTGAAGGCATACGTCCAAGCAGAGCTGATACTTCGGTACCGGCAAGGGTGTAACGATAGATATTATCGATAAACAGCAGAACATCCTTACCTTCGTCACGGAACTTTTCAGCAACTGTTAAACCGGTTAAAGCCACACGAAGTCTGTTTCCAGGAGGTTCGTTCATCTGACCGTAAACCATTGATACCTTATCAAGTACGTTTGATTCCTTCATTTCGAAATAGAAGTCGTTACCTTCACGGGTTCTTTCACCGACACCGGTAAATACGGAAAGACCTGAATGAGCTTTTGCAATGTTATTGATTAACTCCATCATGTTTACGGTCTTACCCACACCGGCACCGCCGAACAGACCAACCTTACCGCCCTTGGCAAAAGGACAGATAAGATCGATAACCTTAATACCTGTTTCCAGTATTTCAGTAGTATTTGACTGTTCTTCGTATGTTGGAGCAGCGCGGTGAATAACCCAACGTTCCTTTTCATTGATAGGACCGGCTTCATCAACCGGCTCACCTAAAACATTCATAATACGGCCTAATGTTTCATGACCTACGGGAACCTTAATGCCTTCACCAGTATCAATTACTTCAGCACCTCTGGTCAGACCATCGGAAGACCCCATGGTAATACAACGGGCAATGCCGCCACCAATCTGCTGCTGAACTTCCAGAACCAGCCCCTTTGAATGTCCTTCACTAACAACTACAAGAGCGTTATAAATCTTTGGTATTTTGTCCTGTGGAAACTCTACGTCCACTACAGCACCGATAATCTGTACAACGATACCTTTCGAAACGTTCTTATCTGTACTCATGTTAACCTCATTATATTAATCTTTTAAACAGCAGCGGCACCGGAAACTATTTCCGTAAGTTCCTGAGTGATGCCGGCCTGTCTAGCCTTGTTATATACCAGCTGTAAATCATCAACCAAACGTTCAGCATTATCAGTAGCTGCCTTCATTGCCACCATTCTGGCTGCCTGTTCCGAAGCAAGATTTTCCACAACTCCCTGATAAACCACTGATTCAATGTATCTTGAGAAGATGGTATTCAGTAATTGTTCTGCATCAGGTTCATAAATGTAATCCCAATAATCATCCTTAACAGAACTGTTTTCATTCGGAATTAAAGGAATTATCTGTTCTATTACCGGGGTCTGAACCATTGTATTGACAAACTTGTTGTAAACAATGCAGAGCCTGTCAATTTCCCCCTTGTTATACGCCTGAAGCATCAGTCTTACGGCACCAATCAGGTTTTCAACCTTAGGATCATCCCCCATACCAGAAACATGAGCCATGGTCTTAAGTCCGAACTTACTGAAAAAGTTACAGGCCTTGCTCCCTAATAAAGCAACGCTGCTTTCCACACCCTTCGACTGATATTCACTTATCTGAGTCAGTACGTTTTTAAACAGATTTATGTTTAATCCGCCACAAAGACCACGGTCAGTGGATACAATTATATATCCCACGTTCTTTATCGGTCTTTCAACAGTATAAGGATGCTTATACTCAAGATGAGCACGGGCAATATGACCTATCAATTTCAGCATTGCACTGGTATAAGGTCTGCTGTGCTCCATGCGCTCCTGAGCCTTACGCATTTTTGAAGCAGCCACCATCTGCATTGCGCTGGTGATCTTCTGTGTGTTCTTCACACTGAAAATTTTGCTTCTGACTTCCTTGGCACCTGGCATTACAAGCTCCTTGTTAGGTTTACCTATTAAAAGGTCTGAGTTTCCTTAAACTTATTGAGAATATCAGTAAGCTTCTGAATCAACTCATCGTTATAATCAGGATTTGCGTTAATGTTCTTCATGTCTTCTGCGTATGATGACTGAGCAAAACTTAGCAGAGAGGTTTCAAATGAGGCAACCTTATCCAATTCGATGTCTTCAATAAATCCTCTTTCTGCAGCAAAAAGCAACAGAGCCTGTTGAGCAACATCTAATGGCTGATACTGTTTCTGCTTCATAAGTTCAGTAACCTTCTCACCGTGATTCAGCTGTTTGCGTGTTGCTTCATCGAGATCACTTGAGAACTGAGAAAACGCAGCCAATTCACGATACTGAGCCAAAGCAGTACGAATACCGCCGGACAGTTTCTTTATCAGCTTAGTCTGTGCAGCACCACCAACACGTGACACTGAAATACCAGGGTCAACCGCAGGTCTGATACCGGCATTGAATGACTGAGTGGTTAAGAATATCTGACCATCTGTAATTGAAATAACGTTTGTAGGTACAAACGCAGACACGTCGCCGGCCTGAGTTTCAATTATAGGCAGAGCTGTCAGAGAACCTGTCTTACCCTTAACTGCGCCATTTGTTATCTTTTCCACGTATTCTGCGTTGATTCTCGCAGCTCTTTCGAGCAGACGTGAATGTAAGTAGAATACGTCACCAGGATATGCTTCACGTCCAGGCGGACGACGGAGCAACAGAGAAATCTGACGATACGCAACGGCATGCTTTGAAAGATCGTCGTAAATGATCAGTGCATCTTCACCATGCTGCATGAAGTATTCACCCATTGCACAGCCTGCATAAGGAGCTATGTACTGAAGGGCTGCCGTGTCTGAGGCTGAAGCTGCAACAACAATTGTGTTATCGAGAGCGTCGTGTTCCTGAAGATTTCTAACAACATTGGCAATTGTTGAGGCTTTCTGACCAATGGCTACATAAATACATTTTACGCCGTAATTTTTCTGATTGATTATGGTATCAATGGCCAAAGCAGTCTTACCGACCTGTCTGTCACCGATAATAAGTTCACGCTGACCTCTGCCGATAGGAATCATGGCATCAACAGACTTGTAACCGGTCTGAATAGGCTGAGATACTGATTTTCTGGCAATAACCCCCGGAGCGATTACTTCAACAGGAGAAAAACCATCATTCTTCACAGGCCCCTTACCGTCAATAGGACGACCGAGCGCATCTACTACACGGCCGAGTAAACCATTACCTACAGGAACTTCAAGTATACGACCAGTACATTTTACCTTGTCGCCTTCCTTAATGTCTGTATAAGGACCCATCACAATGGCACCTACACAGTCACGTTCCAGATTTAAAGCCAATCCGAACTTATTGCCGGGTAACTCTAACATTTCACCCTGCATAACATCATTTATGCCGTGAATACGTACAATACCGTCTGATACGGAAACAACCGTACCTTCGGATCTGGCTTCCGTAACAACTTCAAAATGCTCAATTCTTTCCTTTATAAGATTGGCTATTTCAATAGAATTCAGTTGCATACTTAAATTCCTTTCTATGATAATAAGGAACCGGATAATCTACCCAGTTTTCCACTAATGCTTTCGTCAATCACTTTATTTTCGATTTTTAAAATCAAACCGCCAATAATTGATGAATCTACAGTATTTACAAGTTCAAACTTCTTATCGTACTTCTCTTCAAGACGTTTTTTAATCTTATTGAGCTGCTCTGATGAAAGCTGTTTGGCCGATACAATCTCTGCAATGCCTACCTTCTTTAACTCATCATACAATTCACGATACAGCTTAAGAATATCCTTAACGGCTTCAAAACGCTTGTACTCAAGTAAAAGTCTTACAAAGTTTTCCTGATTCTTATCGAGATGTTCTTCTAGAATCGTTCTTATAAAATTCAGTTTGTATTCATCGGTATAACTGTTTCCTGCTGACAGAACGGAGGAAACAGTGGTTACCTGCTCAAGCATTGATAAAAATTCAAACCATTCATCAGTTCTGTTGTGTTCTTTTGCATAATCAAACGCTGCTCTGGCATATGGTCTGGCTATTGTTGCATAATCAGACATAACAACTCCTTAGATATGCTTTAAAACATCATCAACCATTGCTGATTCGGATTTTGCATCCAGTTTGGTCTCAATAATCTTCTGAGTTCCTATAACAACAAGATTGGAAAGTTCCTTTCTGAGTTCTTCCTTAACCCTGTTTTTTTCACTCTGAATTTCAGCTTCAGCAGTCTTAATGATGGAAGCTTTTTCCAGCTTAGCCTCTTCGGCCGCCTTATCAATTATCTGATCTCTCTTCTTATTTGCCGCATCGACAATTTCAACAGCCTGCTGATGGGCCTTCTTTATAATTTCCTTGGACTGAACCTCTGTCAGTTCACTTTTCTGAACAGCCTCTCTTGCTTTATCAAGACTATCCTGAATCTCTTTCTGTCTTTCGGAAATTGTCTTTAAGATTTCGGGCCACAGGAAACGCATACAGATAAAAACAAATATTCCAAATGCAATCATCTGTATAACAAACGTCATATTAATGTTCATAATACGCCCCTCAATGGCTTAATTATTTTACAACTGCGTAAAGACCAAGACCTGTCGCAATCATTGGAATAGCGTCAACAAGACCCATAACGATAAAGAACTGGGTTCTTAAGAGGCTGAGTAAGTCAGGCTGTCTGGCAACACCTTCCATGAATTTAGATAGCGGCACCGATTGATGCAAGACCGAACATTAAACCCGCTGCAATATAAATAAATTCCATAAAATAACCTCCTTGTACTACTCTTCAGTCGTTGAGGCTGAAGCCAGGTATACTATAGTTAAAATCATAAAAATGAATGCCTGCAGGAATATAATAAGAATATGGAATAAAGCCCACACCAGATTGAGGATAATACCTGAAATTGCCCCAACAGGGAGCACTCCCAGCAGTGATGAGCTTAAACATACGCAGATGATAACTGCTGCAGTAACAATTGATAGCCACATCTTCCCTTTATTTTCCCTGCGTAAGAAAGCCAGAACAAGCAAGCCTAAAGCAAAGAAAAGATCAATCATATAAAATACTTTTATTAACTCTTCGGAAACTTGTCCGTTGTACATTAAGATTGACTCAAATACGGCAAGAGCTATGGCGGCCAGAGAAAGGAACGAACAGATCGACTTTGAAACAGATGAATCCTTGCTTCTAAAATGCATCAACAGGAACAGTATGCCTAGGAGAGCATTGAGTGTAATAACGGAAATTATGGAATCACCGCTAGGTTCAAAGCCAAAGAAAATAGTGATCAGAATAAAGATGGTTTCACCGGCATACATGTTTCCAAAAAGTCGCAAACCTAAGGAAACAGGCTTAGCCAGAAGGGAAATACCTTCCAGGAAAATATTTACAGGAGCCAGGAACCATGTATTGAAAGGATGCAGAGCATAATCCTTAACAAATCCCTTTATTCCCTTATATTTGAAAGTATAAGCAAGAATCAGCATGAAAATGGTGACTGACATCCCCATGGTGACGTTAACATCCGCAGAAGGAACGACTCTTATGTAAGGAACCCCTAATCCCTTACAGATGTTCGGGAGTAAATCAACCGGAAGAAGATCAAGCAGATTCATTGAAAACACCCACATAAATACCGTAAGAGCCAGCGGGGCAATCAATTTATTCTGAACATGAAAAATATCTTTAACAGACTGGTTAACAAAACCAACGACCATTTCTATGGCAGTAAGGAATTTACCTGGAACCTTGGATTTCTTTTCCAAATTTTTTCCTATCCAGAATAATCCAAGAATTAAAAAGCCAAGAAATATTGAGATTATTGAAGAATCGAGGTTAATCAGATTAAAATCAACGATTTCCTGAGTTTCACCTGATTCGTAAGGTACACAGGTACTGGTAAACAAATCTGACATCCGACAGTCTGTTGCACCGAGTTTTGTCAAACACTGATCCGGTGTCTGGTGGTCTGCAAGACAGTTGGTGTAGTCACTCACACTTGTAACTTTTTTACTGTTTTTGATAACCCAGCCGTTTGAGTAATCTACCTGCAAGAACTGCAAATGATGGTTTATATATTCAGTAATACCATTTTCTTCAACTTTAGCTGCTTCATTTGCCATGATATCTATTCCTGTTTAATCCGAAAAGCGCAGGTAACAAGCACTGTTTGCTGTGTAATTATTTGCAAAATAAATGCCAAAAAAAATATAAAATAGCTAATCGGAATAAATTTAAATATTATCGTGCATAAGGTAATCAATACCGTAAACTTGATAATAAAAACAATTATGTAACTAAATAAAACCATTTCCGGAATGACAGTCGCTCTGGCCTCTCCTGCTATAAAAAAACTGGATGATATGTAAGCCATAAGATACACACCACTGCCGAGAGCTGAGGATATAAGAACCTTTTCAAAACTGTCAAATAAGAAATACTGATTGATGACAATACAGATCGATGTAAAGATAACGGCAACCAAAAAATTGGTTATAAAGGTCCCCCTGACTATTTGAAAAACCCGGTCGTTATCTGCTTTACAACGCATTGATATATCCCAAAAATAGATTTTTCTCTAATCACTCTGCCTATAATTTAGTGCAAAAAATCAAAAAAATCAAATGTTATAGGCCAATGAGAGCTTTTATTTTCTCTAATTCGTCAGCATTTCTGTATGACAGAACAAACTTCCCCTTATTGCTTCCGGAACTAATGCATTTAACATTAAGATTTGAGAATCTTTCTGAAAAACGGCTTTTCAACTGTTCAAAACCGGCATCTATCGTTTTTTCCTTCTTTTCCTTAGGATTAAGAAGATCCTTAACTAGTTTTTCAGTCTCTCTCACGGTTAAACCACGTTGAACAACAGAAATAGCTGTATTCTCCTGAGTTTCACCATGAAGCGACAGAAGAGCCCTTGCATGCCCCATTTCAAGATCTCCGGATCTAAGAAGTTCCTTGGTTTTTTCAGCTAAAGAATTTAATCTCAGAAGATTGGTAACAGAAGATCTTGATTTTCCTAAAATATCAGCTACAGCCTCATGAGTAAGACTGAGTTCATTCACCAGACGATTCAAACCTTCCGCTTCTTCAATAATATTTAAATCCTCTCTCTGAATATTCTCTATCAGGGAAATGATCATGGCATTTCTGTCGGTAAGTTCCTTAACTAGACACGGAACCGTATTGAGCCCCGCCAATTTGGCAGCCTGCCATCTTCTTTCACCGGCAATGATTTCATAAACATGGTCCCCTATTCTTCTCACAATAATAGGCTGAATCAAACCCTGCTGCTTAATTGATTCTGACAATTC
Source organism: uncultured Ruminobacter sp. (assembly GCA_902764345.1). Taxonomy (GTDB): domain Bacteria; phylum Pseudomonadota; class Gammaproteobacteria; order Enterobacterales; family Succinivibrionaceae; genus Ruminobacter. Next base: position 77,764 of record CACWVT010000005.1, on the reverse strand, counting down.
AGTCAGTGATTCAGGATCCATGTCTTTTCTTGGCTGATACTTACCTCGAGTCAGGAAATTGATGTCAAGCTGCTTTAATTCATTACCGTTATCGTGCATGACATCTTTTACTTTAAATTCAGTTTCGGAATTATTGTTCTGAAGTAAAGAGCCAAGTCCCTTACCTAGTTTACCGCCCATTTGTCCGTCCAATTAAAGTTAGTTAATTAAAATTACTCTTTTCCTGATTATTCAGAAACTCTCCTGCCAGAGCAAGATAAGCTTTTGTACCAAGACATGATTTATCATAGTACAAAGCAGGCTTTCCGTAACTCGGAGCTTCAGCCAATTTTATATTTCTAGGAATTATGGTTTTATAAATCTTGTCTTTGAAATGTTCTATTAAATCGTCTGAAACTTCTGTAGCAAGTCTGGCTCTGCCGTCAAACATGGTTCTTAAAATACCTTCGATTTTAAGCTTTTCATTAATGTTTTCTTTTATTTGTTTAATTGTATCTGTCAGTGCTGATAAACCTTCAAGTGAAAAATATTCACACTGCATAGGAACAATTATCGAATCTGCGGCACATAACGCATTGACGGTTAAAAGATTCAATGCAGGAGGACAGTCAATGAATATATAGTCATATCTGTTTTTTATTTCATCCAAAGCCTTTTTTAAACGACTTTCTCTTGCATAGAAATTCATTAACCCTACTTCTGCGGCTGTAAGATCACTGTTCGTTGGAATGATATGATAGCCGCCTGTTGTTTCTGTCAGTATTTCATCTTCAGCTTTGCTTCCTTCCATAAGAATGTTGTATACATTCTTTTCGATGTCAAACTTGGAAATTCCACTGGCCATTGTGGCGTTTCCCTGCGGATCCAAATCTACCAGAAGGATTTTTTTCTGGGTAGCTAAAGAAGCAGAAAGATTAACGCAACTAGTGGTTTTGCCAACTCCGCCTTTTTGATTGGCAAAAGCAATTATCTTACCCATTAATTATTTTTTCCCTATAACGATTAAGTGTCTTTCACCGAGAGTTTGTGGAACGTTTAATTTATTAATACTGATTATTTTGTAATTGGCGTCTATTTCAGACAATTCTGTCGAATCAGCCTGACCTTTTAGAGCCAGAAATTTAGTATCCTCGTCAGCCATGTTTCCACAAAGCATAAGCATGTCTTTAAGAGATGCAAAAGCGCGGCTCAGTATACCATCAAAGTGAATTGGATTTGGTTGACTGTTCTCAAAATTTTCACATCTGCCAAGAATAGGAAATATATTTTTTATATTAAATTCTCTTTTTACCTGTTTAATAAAGTTGATTCTCTTGCTCTGGCTGTCGAGTAAATAAAAATTCTTATCAGGATTGATTATTGCAAGAGGAATTCCGGGTAACCCTGGACCTGTACCTACATCAATGAAATTTACGCCTTCTAAGAATCCGGAAACAGCCAAAGAATCAATGAGATGCTTATCAATCATCTGCTCAACATCTCTAACAGAAGTCAGATTATAGGTTTTATTCCACTTATCCATCAACTTAATGAAATTAAGCAGTAATTCCTTTTGTTCAGCCGGAATATCGATATTAATATGCTTTAACCCTTTTTCCAGCTTTTCTTCTAATCTTGCCATTTGTAATCCTAACTGTTCTTAATACCCAATAATCCGAGTTTCTTTAAATGAACCAAAAGAATTGAAATTGCGGCTGGCGTGATTCCCGAAATTCTTGAAGCTTTACCTATGGTTTCAGGCTTAAAATCATTGAGTTTAAAAATAACTTCCTTAGATAATCCTGGGATTTGGTTATAGTCGAAGTCTAAAGGCAGATAAGTATTCTCATTTTTCTTTTGCTTATCGATTTCATCCTGCTGGTGATCAATATAACCTTCATACTTCACCTGAATCTCAACCTGTGATGATGCCTGCTCATTGGTTGCAATAGGTTCAAGCTCAGCAGTTTTCATCATATTTTCAAAAGTAACTTCAGGTCTGCGTAAAATTTCCAACAAAGACTGTTCTTTGCTTATAGGAGTTTTCAGAATAGTGTTTAATTTATTGGCAATGGCATTACCAGGTCCAATCCAGGTATCTTTCAGACGCTGTTTTTCTTTTTCGATCATATCAAGCTTATCTTCAAAGAATTTCCAGCGAACATCGTCTACAAGTCCTAATTCTCTTCCCTTCGGTGTAAGTCTGATGTCTGCATTATCTTCTCTCAGAAGGAGTCTGTATTCTGCACGGCTGGTAAACATGCGGTAAGGTTCATTGGTACCAAGAGTACAAAGATCATCCATCAGAACACCGACATATGCTTCATCTCTTTTCGGACACCATGATTCTTTTTCCTGTACTCTTAAACCTGCATTGATACCTGCAAGCATGCCCTGAGCAGCAGCTTCTTCATAACCTGTGGTACCGTTTATCTGTCCTGCGAAGAAAAGATTCTTAATACACTTGTTTTCCATATTTTCTTTCAGATCTCTAGGATCGAAGAAATCATATTCTATGGCGTATGCGGGTCTTACTAGTACTGCGTTTTCCAGACCACTCATGGAATGAACCATATCCACCTGAACATCAAAAGGAAGACTGGTTGATATACCGTTAGGATACAGTTCGTTCGTGTAAAGACTTTCTGGTTCAATAAAGATCTGATGAGAATCCTTATCAGGGTATCTCATGATTTTATCTTCGATCGATGGACAGTATCTAGGTCCGATACTATGAATAACACCTGAATACAAAGGACTTCTGTCTAAATTCTTTCTTATGATGTCGTGTGTTTTTTCATTAGTATGAGTTATGTAGCAGCAAACCTGCTGAGGGTGATCTTCAGGTTTACTTAAATATGAAAATACTGGAATTACGGCGTCAGGCAGCTGTTTCTGCATTTTTTCAAAGTTTACTGTTCTTTTATCAATACGGCATGGAGTTCCTGTTTTAAGTCTGCCCATACGAAGGTTAAGTTCGTGAAGCCTTTGAGACAATGCAATGCTAGCGGCATCTCCGGCTCTGCCACCTGAGTAGTGTTCTAATCCTATATGAATCAGTCCGTTAAGGAAAGTACCGTTACAAAGAACAACAGCTTTACCTCTTATTTTGATATTGGCCTGGGTAACAACACCTGCCACGGTATCACCTTCCATTAATAGGTCTGTACAAGGCTGTTGGAACAGGGTCAGATTTGGATAGTTTTCCAAAATCTTTCGCATTTCCATTTTATATAGAACACGGTCTGTCTGAGCTCTTGTTGCTCTTACTGCTGGGCCTTTTGATGAATTCAGTGTTCTGAATTGAATGCCTGCCAGATCTACTGCACGTGCTGTAACGCCGCCTAAGGCGTCGATTTCTTTAATCAGATGGCCTTTACCTAAACCACCAAAAGCTGGATTACAGGACATTTGTCCAAGTGTTTCCAGATTATGCGTAAGTAATAAGGTTTTTAAGCCCATTCTTGCACTTGCCGTACATGCTTCTATACCGGCATGACCACCACCTACTACTATTACATCAAAAGTTTCATGGTAAAACATAAAGGCCTCTTTGAATTATTATTGAAGGTTTTCTAAAAATTGACTGCATTTTAATGTTTTTTGATTATTTAGTCATTTTTTAGAGACAGATTTTTGTTTTTTTGCTTTTCTCTTTATTCTATATTTTATTAAATCAATTTCTTTTTCTTTTCTTTTTACTTCTTCGGATCCTGTGTTTAAGTGGATGCCACCCTTATTTTATGCGGGTTTCCGTTATTTTTAACTTTGAAGAAATATTATCTTTTGACATGATTAAATGCTGTGTCCAATTTTGAATAATTTAATATGTAAACAAAAAATGTTAATTTATTCACATGTTAATAATATATCCACCGAATAAACATGCACACGTTAGTATTTCTGTGAATTATATGTTTGTCAACATAGGGCAATGTATATGCTAAAGCTAGTAAAATCAATGGCTTTAGGCAATTTTTAAAACATTGAAGGATTACTAATATGTCAATAACGTTGTCTATTATATATGAGTTTTTGTGTGTTAACGGTGATTTTTTTTGATTTTGTTTTTACGGTTTTTAACATATTTTTTCTGAAAATGTTTTCTTTACAGTTATGGTGTTGTTAATTGTGAAGATCTGAAGATGAAGGTTGTTTTTAAATTGTATTCTTAAGGTGTATATGTTTCGGTTTTTAAATATTACCTTTCAGCTGTGTTTAACTGATTCATTTTTTTTATGAGTGAGAATACTGATAATTAATAAAGATATGTCCGTTACAGACAAGGTAAAGTAATTATGTGGAGCGTGATGATATGTATAAATAATTGTTAGGATTATTGTAATGTCAAATTCAGTAAATGCTTTATCAAATAAAAAAAGGAACTCTATCAGAGTTCCTTTTTGTTAAAAACAGTGCGTTATTGATTAAACACGCTTCTTGAATTCGTTAGTACGGGTATCGATTTCAATCTTATCACCAGTCTTTACGAAATCAGCAACGCTAATTTCATAACCGGTACCTGCAAGACGTGCTGGCTTGGTAACCTTACCTGAAGTATCACCGCGAACAGATGGTTCGGTGTATTCTACTTCTCTTACGATGGTGATTGGTAATTCAAGACTAATTGCCTTACCGTTGTAGAAAGTAACAGTGCATTCGTCATCCATACCGTCAACGATGTAATTGATTGCATCACCTAAGTATTCTTTTTCGATTTCATACTGGTTGTATTCTTCATCCATGAATACATACATTGGATCACTGTAATAAGAATAGGTACAGGTCTTGTGTTCAAGGATTACGTCTTCAAGCTTTTCATCAGCCTTAAATACGGTTTCAGTACCACCTTCGCTGAGGAGGTTCTTTAATTTCATCTTAACAACAGCAGCGTTACGGCCTGACTTGTTGAATTCAGACTTAAGAACAACCATTGGGTTGTTATTTACGATGATAACGTTGCCGGCGCGGATTTCCTGTGCGGTTTTCATGTATTCTCTACCTTATAGATAAAAGTTAAAATTTTCTTTCAGTCAAATCGTAGTAGAACTTTAAAAGATTTGTGCTGAGGTTATTGTTTGCATATAAATAATCAGACCACTTCTCAGCAGCCTCGCAAATTTTATCGTATTCTAGCATAAATTCATTAAAATTTGCACAAAGTATATCTTGACTTGATATTTTCTCATTGAATTTTACCATTGCCTTTCTGATGACTGATGCGGTCTCATCTGTTGCGAATTTACAGAATCTGTCCAGCATTGCTTCCAACTTTTCCAGATGCGCATTATTATCCTGTTCATATATATGCCAAATAAATGGAGTACCGTATAACATGGCCTGACAAATGGAATCTTCACCCCTGACAAGATTTAAATCGGTGCTTCCGAGAATTTTATCGAATTCTGACTGTTCTACCATCGGGTATTCATGACACACGGCGTGAGGAAATTCATTTTTTAATTCTTCAAAAAAACCTGTGTTTTTAAGATAATCAGTACTTCTGCTTTCCGGAAGGAGGAGCAGGGTTTCTGGGTGATGTTTCAGTACGCACTCAATTACTGTTTTTATATTTGGAGTTTCATAGCAGAAAATAAAAAACCAGAATCTGTCTGAAAGAGTCTGATTAAGCCCCAATTGTCTGCATACATGATGTCTCAGCTCTTTCTTATCCAGCTTTAAGGTATTGCTGTTGAAGTTTATTCCTCCTGTTCCGGAGGTAAAACCAGGAAAGAAAAAGAACTTTTTTAAACCTCTGTTCTGAAGAGACGGCAGTTTATGGCATCCTTCAATCCAGTCTTCGGCAGAGAGGTATTCCAGATTTATCCATATGGTCTTGTCCGTGAACTTTTCAATGAAAGATTCAGGAATATTGCATGCAAAAGCTTCTATAACCATGTCACCAGGCATGTAGTTTTCTATCTGATCCTGCCATCTGTATAATTTGAGATTTTTTCCATTAAAACAGCAAATCTGGAAGTTTTTTGACGGATTCACCTCATGGAATATCTTGGCAAAAACTTCAAGATGATCTGAAATTATTGTCACTGAATGGTCAGATAACATAAGTTCTTTGGCAAGTCTCCAGCAGACCCCGATATCCCCGTAATTATCAATTACTCTGCAGAATATGTCTATGTTCATGTTTATTTATTCATCTGTTAAGGTTAATGCAATACAATATGCAGATATTATCCCAATAAGGAGAGGATAAAGACAACTTAAATGCAGGAAGAATAAACATTATTTCCGTTTGACTTTGATATCGGCATAATGGTTGAGTTATTGCTAACCAGTTTGTTGTATTTTTGTACTATGTTTTGTGATTATTGATATACTAACATTCTTAAAAGCATAAGTCTTTTGGATGATATACAAAAGTGGGGATTTTCGTGTCAGAAATGAAGAAGGTTATATGTGAGCAGTGCGATATTGTGCTTGATATACCTGAATGTGAAGGAGTTAAGGTAGGGGTATGTCCCAGATGCGGCAAAATTCTGCATCATTACCATCCTTCGCCCGTAAGATATTCATTATGCTTTGCAGTAAGTGCTCTGATAATGATTATATCAACAGACTTTCTTCCATTTATGAGCATAAATTTTTCAGGCCTGAACAATTCCGTAAATCTTTTGGATTATGTATCTGTTCTTGCAGATAATGATTTAGGTTTTGTAAGTATTTTGATAATGATGTTCATGCATTTTCTGCCAATAGTTGCATTAATTGCCATTATTATCTGTGATACGTGTTATTTGCTAAAAAAACGATATTTGTTTATATCAAGGCTGCTAAGAATATTTCAGTTCTGTAAACAGTGGAGCATGGTTGATGTTTTTGTGGTAGGAGTCCTAGTAAGCCTTATAAAACTGGTTAATCTTGTTGATGTGGTATATGAGTTTGGTTTCTGGTCATATATTATTTTTGCACTGATGTTCATATTGGCCATGAGCCGTTTTCATGTACAGGTCATGTGGGAGTATTTCTTTCCGGAAACAGAAACTGAAAGGCCTATTATCAGTGGCATTACCGCATATAAACAGGATTTTGCTGACTGCCATCTATGTGGCGGAATAGTTGATGTGCGTAGGGGGCATAATTGTCCGAGATGTGGGGCGGAGGTGGCTTCTGTAAATGAGAACTGTATTCAGAAATGTCTGGCGTTTCTTATAGCAGCCGTGGCCATTTACATTCCTGCCAATATGTATCCAATGATGATAACTGTCTACATGGGAAACGGTGAGGAATCAACAATTCTTGAAGGTGTCGTTGTTCTGTGGGAGATGGGGTCTTATTTCGTATCCGCAGTTATTTTTTTAGCGAGTGTGTGTATTCCTATTCTTAAAATAATAGTTTTGTTTTATCTTTGTTGCATGTACAAAACATTCAAGAGAGCTAAAAAGAAGAAAATGCTTGGGATTCTTTACAGGACTGTGGAATATATAGGTAAATGGTCAATGGTTGATGTGTTTGTTGTTGCAATAATGGTTTCCATAGTAAGAATGGGGAATATTATGATAATAGATCCCGGTTCAGCACTTGTTTCTTTCGGTGCTGTAGTAATTCTCACAATCCTTGCCGCAAAGCAGTTTAATCCCAAGATTTTATGGTTGAACAGTGTAGATAATAATGATGGAGAACAGAATGAGTAAATCCATTAAGATCAGAAAAGAAAAGTTTTACTCCTTTGTTTGGATTATTCCTATTGTTGCTGTGTGTATAGCATTTTCTCTGGTATATTCAACGCATTTTAATAAAGGTCCAAAAATTTCACTGATCCTAAATTCTGCTGATGGTCTTGAAGCAGGAAAAACAGCTATTAAGACTAAAAGTGTAGAGGTCGGCAAGATTGTTTCCATTTCACTGACTGATGATTTGAAGCACGTAATTGCAGAAGCTCAGATGAACAAGGATGTTGCTCATCTCTTAAACAATGAGAGTAAATTCTGGATTGAAAAACCTCGTGTTGACAGAAAAGGTGTCAGTGGTCTGAGTACTATTCTCTCTGGTTATTACATTGAAATGCTGCCAAGTAAAATTGGAAAACCGGAAAAGACATTTGTTGTACTGGATGAGCCGCCTGCTGATCTTGATTCATCAAATGGACTTTATGTCTCTCTTATATCGACATCAAATAAAAAAATTACAGCCGGAGATATCATAAGATTTAAAGGGATGACTGCAGGATCAGTGGTAACGGCCGATTACGATTTCCGCAATCACTATCTTGTATATAACGTGGTAATTAAGCCTCCTTTTGATAAGATTGTAACAAACAGTTCTCGTTTTTGGATATCGAGCGGTATTTCTGCAACGATGGGGGCTGAAGGATTTCATATTGATACAGATTCCCTTGAAAGCATAATAAGCGGTGGTATCAGTTTTGACACTCCGGACGTAGATGTTTATTCATCATCAAAGCCTGGTACCGGACATAGATTTACTCTTTACGATAATTTTGAAGAGATTTCAAACAGATACGATGATGATAAAACAATAGATTTCGTTATTCTGCTGAACAAACCTCCGAAGGGGCTTGTCTATGGTTCACCGGTATATTTCAGCGGGGTTCAGGTAGGCATAGTTAAGAAAGTGCCGTATTTTAAGCAGGGATTTGAACTGTTTTATGATGAGGTAAGCAAGTCTGCTGTAATGATCAGCATTCAGATGCAACGTTTTGAGCATAATAATAACCGTAGTGTGGAGGAACTTCGTTCTGATATAGTTAATTTGATTCAGAACAAGAATCTTACTGCTTCAGTGGAGACTTTAAATCTTCTGACTCAGAGAAACATGATAAGTCTGTATGAAGAAATACCTGCTAATGGCGGGGCTGCTACTTCCAGAAACGATATTGAGTACTTTGACGGCTACGTAGTCATTCCTTCCCAGGAAATAGATTTCAGCGGACTGCAGCAGGATATAGCTACTTTTGCACATAATCTGAGTGAATTAAAGATTAACGAAATGGTTGATAATGTAAATGCTCTTATTAAGAGTTCAACACAAACCTCTGATAATCTGGCAGAAATAAGTAAGAATATTAACCTGATTGTTGAAAAACTACAGAGGGATGACATTTCAGGCGAACTTCTTGATACATTAAATTTATTGAGACAGACTCTCAATTCATATGGTGAAGATTCTCCTCTGTACAGCGAACTCCATAAGAGTCTTAAAAATCTTAATGATACCGTTTCTTCATTGAAACCGGTCATGAGAAAGGTAGATGAAAAATCAAACTCACTGGTTTTTTCCTACGATAAGCAGGATCCACAGCCTAAAGCTGCTAAATAATAAAGGGCGTGTTATATGAAATTTAATAAATTAGTATGTACCGCTGCTGTCATGATGACTGTATTAAGCGGATGTTCTGAAACCAAAGATATTAGGTATTACAGTCTTGATTCCGCTGACTACTATGCAAAGACAGGTAATATTAATAACAACGTTCTTTTCGTAAAAGGCGTGGTTGTTCCTGAGTACTTGGATTCAAAGTCCTTTGTTTTTAGGGGCTGGGGGCATGAGATTTTCTATACCAATGAAAATAAATGGATTCAGGAGCTGAGTGTGCTTCTGAATGATTCATTACTTAAAAATCTGCGAAACAGAACTGAAAAATGGTTTGTTACTAATGATAAATCGATAAAGAATAATGCTGAACTGACTGTGAGTATCAATAATTTTGAACTTAACGATAAAAGCATTGCAGTTGTAGATTTTGACTATAAATTCATAGATGGAAATAAAAATCTGAAAATCGGTACTGTTCATCACGAGGAAAAAATGACTGGTGATGGTTATGATGCCATGGTTTCTGCTTTGAATACTGCATGGCAGAGCGCCGTAGATGAAATGGTTATGCATATTGATAATTAATCAGATATGCATAACCGACAAAGGAACATCCTTTAGGTTCATAATACTTCCGGATGTTCCTCTTTTGTTTACGGACTCAAAATAACGGTAAATCCTGATTTTTATTTACCAACGCAGAAAGTACTGAATATTTTTCCCAGCAGGTCATCTGCCGTAAAGCGTCCAAGAATATCATTGAGATTGTTCTGTGCGTTTCTAAGCTCCTCAGCACAGAGTTCAAATGCTGACATACAGTTGATGAGTTCAATTCCCTTCTGTAGATGTACAAGCGCTTCCTCAAGGGATTCAAGATGTCTTCTTCTGGCAGAGAATAATCCCTCAGTGGTATTGTTGTAACCTGCACACTTTTTTAGATGTTCACGCAGATTGTCCATTCCAGTTAAATCTTTGGAACAGAATGGTATTTGAGGATAATTACTTAATTCATTTGGAATTGAGTAATCCGATACCAAATCAGTTTTATTACAGATTATGCTGAAAGGTACTTTATTACCTGTACGTTCACTGATGTCTTTGAACAATTTTAATTGTTCCGTGTCTTCGTTTCTTGATACGTCAAATACAAACAGTATTCGGTCAGCCTCTTCAATTTCGTTCCATGCTCTGTTGATACCTATTTGCTCTACCAGATCGGATGTATGGGATCTCAGTCCTGCCGTATCTACAATATGCAGTGGAAGTCCGTCGATATCAATGTTTTCGTGAATGGCATCCCTTGTGGTACCTTCAATATTTGTTACTATGGCTAAATCTTTTCCACACAGTGCATTAAGCAGAGATGATTTTCCAGCATTAGGACGGCCTGCGATAACAATCTTGATACCTTCCTGTAGTATAACCCCTTGTCTGGCTTCGTTCAGCAGTGAGGTTATGGCATCTACAAGAACGTGCATTTCTTTTTCGACCTGCCCGTCATTGATGAAATCAATGCTTTCATCAGGAAAATCAATTGTCGCTTCTACGTATGTACGCAGTTTGATAAGCCTGTCGTTTATATTATTGATTTTTTCGGAGAAAACCCCCTGCAGAGAACGACTTGCACTTAATGCTGCTTTTTCGCTGCTTGCATTGATTAAATCAATGATTGCTTCTGCTTGAGCCAAATCAATTTTACCGTTCAAAAAAGCTCTCTGTGTAAATTCTCCAGGACCAGCCTGTCTGACATCAGGAATGTTCAGTATTTCCTTAAGAAGCATATCCATGATTACCGGACCGCCGTGACACTGAAATTCAACAATATCATCCCCGGTAAAACTGTGGGGGGCTTTAAAGTACAGTGTTATTCCCTCATCAAGAACATCACCGTTACTTGATTTAAATTTTTGCAGGACAGCCATATGATCCGGAGGCAGACTGCCTGTAATGATTTTGCATATTTCTGTAGATTTTGGGCCGGCAACTCGTATTACTCCAATACCGCCTTTTCCTGAAGATGTGGCTATTGCCGCTATTGTTTCTTTATCCATGTGGTTTAATCCTGTAAAAAAGCCTCTGAAAATATTCTATCAGAGGCTTTTTTCTTTGAAAAATTTATTTGATATGAGAAAACAATTATGCTTTCTTTGTACTGTTTCTCATGCTAAGACCTTTTTTATCCAGTTGTCTGTATATTATTGTCTGCTGCACAATTGTTACAATGTTTGAGACAACCCAGTACAGTGTTAAACCTGCAGGGAATGTACAGAACATGAACGTAAATACCACAGTCATAACAGTCATAACAGTCTTTTGGGTCTGATCTGTTGTTGCACTCATTGAAACTCTTTGAGTAATAAACATGGTTAGCCCCATAAGCAAAGGTAACACATAGTACGGATCCAGAACTGACAGGTCCTTAATCCAAAGGATGAAAGGAGAATGTCTGAGTTCAGTTGATTCCATCAGTGTCCAATACAATGCTATAAAAATAGGCATCTGTATAAACATAGGCAGACAGCCACCAAGCGGATTTACCTTTTCAGTTTGGTAAAGACGCATTGTTTCCTGACTTAATCTCTGTCTGTCGTCCTTATATTTTTCCTTAAGTTGGTTTAATTTTGGAGCCAACTGCTTCATCTTTGCCATGCTTTCATACTGCTTCTTTGTGAGAGGGAACATTAAACCTCTTACAATGAGAGTCAGAATGATAATGGCAACACCCCAGTTTGATACCAGACTGTGTATAACCTTAAGGCACCAGAAGAGGGCGGAAGAAATAGGAGATAACCATCCATAATCGATTGTTAAATCGAGATGGTTGCTGGTCTCTTTCATTTCATCCTGAATCTTAGGACCTATCCAAAGATTGTTTGATAACTTAATCTTTGTATCAGGTCCTGCTGTAACATTTACCGGAGATGAACGTAAGCCGATAACTGCGGTTGTACCGTTATCGAGAGACTGAGTGAAAACAGTATTCTGATGATTTGTAAGTCCGATCCATGATGATACAAAGTAATGCTGGATCATGCTTACCCAACCGCCTTCAGCTGTATCTACAGTGTCATAATTCTTTTTTGCGATATCCTCAAATGAAATCTTTGAATACTTAGTATCGCTGTTTGAGTATGCTGCTCCCCTGTAAGCTGAGGCCATGAATACTCCGGAACCATCGTCAGGTACGGTAACACTCTGAATTAACTTTGATTCCATTGTTACAGCCATGTTATTTTTGATATTTGTAATGGCGTAATCCACGTTAACCACATGTTTGCACTGGGTAAACGTAAAGGTTTTTGTGAATTCAGTTCCGTTCTTGTCTGTGTAGGTGAGAGGAACGGATAATTTAGCAAGTTTTGCTTCATCTTCATTACTGAGTTTCTGACAGTCGATGCCTTCAGCAGGTTTCATTGCAAAGGATGAGCCTGTGGCGTTGAATTTAGGGTGAAGTGCGTACCTTGCTTCACTTTCTTCGATTACAATATCGCTGGTAGCATAGTACTTGAAATCTGGCTCATACTTAAACAGATGAAAGTTTTCATCAGAATCAATGGTCTGTTTCTGATCCTTTAAATCAGCAACGATAATGTCACCGCCGTTTAAACTTATTTGGATTGAGTGGAGATCAGTATCAATCTGAATTTTTTCAGAGTCTGCCAGTGATTTTTCATTTGCCGAATCACTGTTTGATATTACTTCCAGCTGTGGTTGATTTGCTTTTTTTGCTTCTTCGGCTTTGTCTCCGAAGTATGTATATGCCGCGATACCAGATACAATCAAAAAAAACATTAGCGCGGAGCTACGTTGAGAGTGCATATTTTTACTTTTGTTGTTTGTTAGTTTTAAAAATTTCCTTTGGTACGGGATCAAAACCGCCTTTACATAAAGGATTACACCTTAGTATGCGGTATGCTCCCAGTATGCAACCCAAGAAAAAACCATGTATTATAATTGCCTGTTTGGTATATTCAGAACAGCTGGGATAAAATCTGCATTGATTTCCAATTACATGACTGAGAGTTTTCTGATACAGAACAATCAGTCTGCAACCTATTTTCTGGAGCGGATTGAGATTGTTTTCCATAGCTTTTTAAGAAGTTTGCTGAATTCCTGATTATCGATTTTCAAAAAATCGGGTTTAATAATACAAACATAATCAAGATTTTCTAATTCCGAATAGGACGTCCTAAAACTTTCTCTAATAAGTCGTTTTGCCCGGTTACGCCAAACAGCTCTTTTCAAAGCCTTTTTAGGAACAATCATGCCTAATCTTGGAAAATTTAGGTCAGAATTTTTTGCAAGAATGGTGATATAAGGCGATCCTGCTCTAATAGGATCTTTGAATACATTATTGAAGTTTTCGGGAGTTAGTAACCTAAACTCCCGAGGAAAATTCTCTTTAGTCATTAACAGTAGTTAAACGAGCACGACCCTTTGCACGACGACGAGAAAGTACCTTACGACCATCAGCGGTCTTCATACGGTTACGGAAACCGTGGGTACGCTTACGCTTCAAAACTGAAGGCTGAAATGTACGTTTCATAATAAACTCCCATAGATTTAATGGTTAATTAACCTAAACAAAATAATTATTTGTGGTGCGATTATATAGAGTTAGACATTAGTAGTCAAGACAGAAAGAATAAGAAAATCACATTTTTATGGTATGTAAAAGGCTGTTAATTACTTTTGATATGTGTATAAGTGCTAATACCATTGTATAAGAATTATAGATAAATATTAAACAAATTTATTTAAATATAACAATAATACAAATGTGAATAAATCAATAGCTACGGGTCACAAATGGCGTTAAAAGATTATAATTGGTAAAAATATATATTATTTTTATAAAAAATAACTAAAAGTAATATGTGTGATTATATATCAGCATAAAAATGCTTTTCTGATTGTGGATAAGTCCATATTCTTGATGTATAATCCAATACTGCTTTTCATGTAATTCATGCCGGTTTTTTTTGATTTATTCCGGCTGGTTTTTACGTCAAATAGCAGGTCATACATATATTAATAAGAGGATGTATTTTGGCTAGTCTGGAACTTTGGGAAAACGTGAAAAACTACCTGTTTTCCCTGCCTTTAAACAGGTCCATTGCAAAGTTAAAAATTTTTTTGAGAACGGCAAATGTTGTCATTCAGGACAACACTTTCTCAATTCTCGTGCCAAATAGAATGATCAAGGGACTGCTTGTCAATGAATTCATGGACTCCATAGTGGAGGCGGTTCGCTATGTGTCAAACAAGAACTTTATTGTTGCAATAGAAGTACAATCTGAATTCAGTGTCAATAAAAGCGTAAATCTTGCATCTCCAGTTCGTATGAACAATCCTGGTTCGGTGATAAGACCACAAGCTGAGACGGAAATGGTACATTATCATGATAATGGCTATAACCAGATGAACAGTGGTCGTCAGAGTCAGATGAGTGGGACTCGTGACGGTATATCAGCTGGATCCGGGGTTACAAACAATCATCAGTATCAGGGCGGTTATCAACAGCAGATGATGCGTGGAAGCTATTCTGAACTTCCTGAAATGAAGGCGGCAGATATTCTGCCAAAAAATGTCATTGCTCAGGATGTGAATATTGTTAATGATAGCCAGGGTTACGATTATTATAACGACGTTGAGTTGAATCCTCTTTATGATGAAACTTCATCAGGTGGAGCTGAACAGCCTCTGCCTGTTGGTTCTTCATCTCTTGAATTGGATGAGTTTAAAAATAATATTTTTTATAAGTCCATTGTTATTCAGAAAGAGAAAAACTTTGATAATTTTGTTGAAGGACCTACCAACCAAAAACTCGTAAACATAGGTAAGCTTGTTGCTCAGGATCCGGGTAATCCGCAACGTAATCCTATATTTATTCATGGTGATTCCGGTCTTGGTAAAACTCATATTCTGAATGCTATCGCAAATGAGGTAGCCAATAAATATCCTGAGAAGAAAATTATCCTTGTAACACTTGATAAGTTTTATCAGGATTTTTTACGTGCTGTTAATGAGTACAAGCGAAACGGTGGCATAAACTCAACCACTTATAAAAGCTACAAGTCTTTTTACAGGAGTGCTGACCTGTTCCTCATTGATGATATTCAGCAGCTTGAGAATACTACCGGGATTACTAAAGAATTTGTCACTCTTTTAGATGAAATTATTTGTTCTAACGTACAGCTTGTATTTGCAGCAAGTTCTCATCATTCTGAATTTCGCAAGCTTGATAACCGTATAAGAAACAGATTAGCTGCCGGCGTGAGTATTAAGGTTGAGCCTCCTGATAAGGAAACAAGAGAGCGTATCATTGTTGAAAAAATTAAGGAAATGAACCTTGCTTTAGATAATCAGAGCGTTGTTTTCCTTGCGAATAAGTTCCAAACTAACGTCAGAGTGTTGGAAGGTCATATCAAGACTATTGCTGCATACGTTATGGGAACATCAGGTGATAACAGGATTAAAACCATTACCGTTGATATTGTTAAGGAAGCTTTGAAGGATGCGTTAAATGCCCATGCAAAGCTGCAGACTGTGGATAACATTAAGCAGGTTGTTGCTGAATATTATGGTATTTCCGTGAAAGATATAGATTCATCCGCAAGACCTAAGCAGATTGCATATGCAAGAATGATGGCAATGGCTCTCGCAAGAGAACTGACAAAGGGGAGCTATCCGAGTCTCGGTAAACAGTTTGGCAACAAAGATCATTCAACGGTAATTAATGCATACAACAAGGTTACCGATAAGATTAATAAAGAAAATGATCCTCAATATATGGAAGACTGGACAAATCTTAAGTTGCAGTTAACCGAATAATTTAATAAGGAGGAAGTAATAATGTTTAAGTGCAGTATAGGTAGAGAAGATTTACTCAAGCCTTTGGGACATATATCTGGTGTTGCTGGCAATACGGTGAATAATCCGATTACTTCAAATGTTTTGATGGAAATTTTGCCTAATGATGGTTCAACCATCAAGGATGCCAAGTACAAGCTTCGTATGGTATGTACCGACACTGAAATCCAGATGTCAACTGAGGTTGGTTTATTCTGCGATGATATCCAGGAAGGCAGAATTACTGTAAATGTTAAGATTCTTCTTGAAATTCTTAAGAAGTTACCTGATGGAGCCTATGTAAATTTTACTGAGGGCAATACAAATGATCAGCTTGTTCTTTCTTCAGGCAAGTTTAAATCTAACATGGTAACTATTGATGCTGAATATTTCCCGGCAATAGAATGTCTCGATAATCTTTATGAATTAAAGATTGAGTTAAATGAACTTTTGAATGTTATGAAGACAACCCAGTTCTCCATGGCTGCTGAAAGTTATCGTGTATTCCTGAAGGGGATGAGATTTGCTGTTGTCGGTAATGATAATATGGGACTTGATATCATTACTGCTGATGGCCATAGAATGAGTCTTCAGAAGGGGAGGTTGGTAGAGCCTTGCATCATTCCTGATAATCTTGATGATAACGGCTTTATATTCCCTAAGAAGGGTGTTGATCAGTTAATAGCAATGATGTCAGCAATGAAGGAATCTGCTGATGACAATACGATAGTCACATTGAAAATTAACAAGAACAGCCTTCAGACTACCGTAAATGGTATTTCTATGCTCAGTATTTTAATTGAGGCAAAGTACCCTGATATTACGTCTATTCTTCCAAATAATTGTAACAGAGTTCTGGTGGTTGACAGAAAGCTGTTCCAGGATACTATAACTCGTGTATCAATCATGAGTAATTCCCTTAACAAGGCCGTAGAAATGGTTCTTAATAATGGATTGTTCACTATTAAGGCAAAGAACAGTAACCATGAAGAAGCCAAGGATGATATAGATTATGTAAGCTATACAGGTGATAATTTCGAGATAGCCTTTAATTCAGATTATCTTAATAACATCTGTAGGGTTATTTCCACTTCAAAGATGAAGATTTCTTTATCCAAATCATCCAATAATCTTTTAATTGAGCCTATGGCTGATGAGAATGAAGAACAGAGTTATGCAAGATATATTGTAAGCAGAATCATTGTTTAAATTTCTGTTATTGTTCTGATTGTATATTGCAAAAGGTGTCAGCTGTTATAATTCTTGAACAGCTGACATCTTTTTGTTTTAATGTACTCAGACACTGAATTACTTCTCATGTAAAAATCGATATCACTATCCAGATATGTACATACACAAAGTAAAATTAATCAATTTTAGGAATTTTATCTCATCCACCGTAACGGTGGGGAAGGGGATTAATTTCTTTTACGGTGATAACGGGTCAGGTAAAACTTCTGTATTGGAAGCTATTAATTATCTATCTCAGGCCAGATCATTTAGGGCCTTAAAAAATTCATCCATTATCAATTATGATGCTAAGGAATTTACTTTATTTTCAGAACTGTTTAGTGAATCAGCTGATTTAATCTCTAAACTTGGAATAGTAAGAGAAGTTGGAGGGGATATAAAGGTAAATTTTAACGGTTCACCATTAAATCGCGTTGCTGATTTAGCAAACAATATATGTATTCAGGCGATAGTTCCTAACGGCCTGTCATTATTGGAGGCCGGGCCGGGAATAAGACGAAGTTTTGTTGATTGGGGATGTTTCTATCATTTTCATGATTTTTCAGATATCAGTACTGATTTTAGAAAAATTATCAAACAAAGAAATGCCTTATTGGCAAGTAAGTCTTCAGCAGATTATCTCAATTATTGGAACAATTGTTTTGTAAACATATCAGAAAAAATCACAGGGAAGCGTACAGAATATTTAAGTATATTTAATAATTATATTAATGAGATAACTCATAGATTTCTTCCCAATATAGAAATTTCTCTAGAGTTAAATCCTGGACATAAAACGGATTCTGAGGAATTTATATCTCAGCTATTAAGTCATGCAGGAAGGGAATATGCCATGGGGTATTCTTTATTCGGTCCTCAAAAAGCTGATTTAATTATCAAAGTTAATAATAAACCTTCGCTTGATATTCTCTCAAGAGGTCAGCAGAAGCTTCTTGTCATAGCATTAAAATTGGCACAGGGAACGGTATATCAAAAACTTATGAGGACCAACTGTGTTTACATAATAGATGATCTCGGAGCAGAGTTGGATAAAAACAGTGTTGATAAGGTATTTGAACTAGTTGATGAATTATCTGATGATAATCAGTTTTTTATTACCAGTTTAGAGAATAATTCTGATTATGTAAAATCCAAATTCTCTAAAGAAGTAAAAATGTTCCACGTGGAACATAATGATATTTCTGAGCTGATTTTGTAATTGGATAACAAAGCCGCAAAGTCCACTTTTTATAGTATGATACCGATGAAGTAGGGAAGGGGACTTCTGTTTTTCTTGGTAAGTAATTGCAGAAATAATTTCAAAACTACGATGGATTACATACATAATTATATGTCTCCTCTTGGTGAAATTACAGTAGCCAGTGACGGTGAATCACTAATTGGTTTATGGTTTAATTCTCAAAAATATTTTGGAAGTACTATTTCTTTACACTGCAGGCATGAGCTGGTTGATGTATTTAAGGATACTTTTAGGTGGCTAGATTTATATTTTTCTGGTAAACAACCTGATTTTACACCGAAAATATGTCTCAGATGCTCAGAATATCGTGCAGCTGTGCTTAATGAATTATTAAGAATTCCATTCGGAAAAACAGCAACATATAGTGATATATCTCATTCATTAGTTGAGCATAATATTATGTCAAAAGAATCTCCACGGGCTGTTGCAAATGCAATAGGGCATAACCCAATATCAGTTATTATACCGTGTCATCGTGTTATTGGAAAAAATGGTGACATGACAGGTTATGCCGGTGGTATAGAGAGAAAGATTCAATTACTTAATCATGAGTCAGAATATTCTTACAGAAGAAGCTTTATGACTGAATCAATGTTTCACGTGGAACATAATGTTTCTTAATTTATGTTATATGTTAATGGTGTGACCTTTACAAAATGAATAGTAATTACGCATTTGATGCGTAATTTACTCTCTTGATTAGTTGGTAAGGAAATATATTTTAAAAGTGAATATCAGCCAGATTATTAAAAACCAAGCATAATTACTAATGATATTGAATTACATTCAGGCCTAATTAAAATAAAAATTGGAAACCGAATCTGACAGGATTCAGTTTTTCTTGAGTAAATGTATAAGTCATACCATGATAATAAATTCCAATTGGCTGTAAATTTTTAAATTTATGTTTCTATACCTGAAACCCAGGTTGTTTGTTAATATGTAAATTCATTGACTAGTTGTTTCACGTGAAACAATCAATAATGCAGTCGCATCGTAATAATCTCAAATCACTGCATAAAATAATAACCTGAAATCGTGATAACGTATTTTATAAAGGTCTAGAGCTAATCATCACTATATTATAAATATAATATTATTTTGATATGTCTGGACATTGTTTCACGTGGAACATAAACAGACAGTTGATACATTTGTTTGTTTTTTGATTAGTTAGTATCGTGTGGTCTGGATTTTGGGGATAAAAGCAATAATTCTATTGAATTTTACGAATAATAGTGTAATATAAAGGAAATATAATTCAGTGCGTCTTTAGCTCAGCTTGGTTAGAGCATCACCTTGACATGGTGGGGGTCGTTGGTTCGAGTCCAATAAGACGCACCAGAATCAAATGTGTGAGGCAACCTGTGAGGTTGCTTTTTTTATTGTTAATACCAAAATGCATTTGTATTACAAAAGGGTACTAATGCGAACTCTCTAAATAAAATCCTGAAGCATTTGGTTTATAAAAAGTTGTCCCTTGTTGGAGATGACAATTTTATCCTCTAGAAGCGATACTAATCCTTCTGCTTCATATTTTTCAAATAAATGCCTTATATTCTCAAAACAGAGTCCGGTTAAGTCTTCGTACTCTCTAATTGGAATAGGAGAAAATAATCTGAGACGATTAAGAAAATATTCAAAGGTAAGGTCTTCATTTGATATGTGGTCATCAGTAGCATAAATATTACTAATTCTGTTCTCATTCATGCTCCTGATATATTCGCAGGTATTTTCGATTCGTGATTGTCTGTGGATGCTGTTACTCTCCGTGATTTTACTGTGAGCCCCTGAACCTGCGCCTAGATAATCTCCGAAAGTCCAATAATTGAGATTGTGTTTACATTCAAATCCTTTTTTTGCAAATGCACTAACTTCGTAATGTACATAGGAGTGTTGCTTTAGAAGGTCATAGCCTTCAAGATAGATTGAATCAATGATATCCTCTTTAGGTAGGGGAGGTATATTTCTGGCATAAGGAGTATCCTCCTCAATGGTCAGTTGGTACCAGGATATATGGTTGGGATTTAGTTTGATAACCTCATCAAGATCCAATATAGCATCTTTAAGATTTTGTCCAGGCAGAGAGTGCATAAGATCAATATTAAAGTTTTGAAAATATTTTGCTATATTTTCGGCAGCTATGATGGCTTCATTTCTGTTGTGTATTCTGCATAGCCGTGTAAGACTGTCATTATTAAGACTTTGTACTCCAAGACTTATTCTGTTAATACCTAAACGACGATACTCTCTGATGTTGTTCTCTGTAACTGTTCCCGGATTAGCCTCCATACTGATTTCTACAGAATCGGACAAACAGAAATTACGAACTATGGCGTCCATAATCGATTCAATCTGTTTAGGATTAAGAAGAGTCGGTGTACCTCCACCGATGTATACGGATTCTATTTTTCTTCCGGAAGACGCTTCAGAATATATGCTGAGTTCTTTTATTAAAGCACTGACATAATTATCCTGTACACCGTCAGTACCTATTTTTTCAGAAAAGAAATCACAATATGGACATTTGCGAATACAGAATGGAATATGTATATACAGGCCTAACGGTGGAATAATCATAGAGAATTAAACTCCATATTTTTTAAGGAGAACTTCTAACATATCTTTCATTGCCTGTCCCCTGTGACTGAGTTTGTTTTTTAGCTCTGGGGAGATTTCGGCAGCAGTTTGTCCTAGTATCGGAATTAAAAAGGATGGATCATAACCAAAACCATTGGTTCCTCTTTTTTCTAAAATAATTTTACCTTCCCACGATCTTTGACAAATTATCGGGGTTGGGTCCATTTCGTTCTTCATAAAAACAAGAACACACCAATAACGTGCTGTTCTATTACATTCCGGATACGCAGATACTTCTTCAATGAGTTTATTAAGATTTTCCTCGTCAGTTGCATTAAGGCCACTGTAACGTGATGAATAAACACCAGGTCTGCCATTTAGACAATCGACCTCTATACCGGAGTCATCTGCAATAGCCGGTAATCCAGAATACTTTGCGGCATTTCTTGCCTTTATAATGGCATTTTCAACAAAGGTTGTTCCTGTTTCATCTGCAGAAGGAACATTGAATTCACTTTGAGGTATAACCTTAATATCAGTAAATTGAAGCATTTTATTAAATTCTGCACACTTAGCTTTATTGCCGGTTGCCAGCACTATCTGTTTTTCTGAAGTATTCAATTTAAGTTCCTTGAAAAAAAACGTTATATCAGAATAAAATTCTGCAACTTATCGGTTAACTAGTATCAGGTTAGTATACGAACAAAAAAGACTAATTTCTACAAAAAAGGGAATCACAGTGTGTGTGATTCCCTTAGCGCAAGAGATATTAAATATTATGACTGGACTTCCAGAGTCTCTGTTTTAGCATTTTTGGGTTTATACTTGGTGAAATATCTCATCACAAGTATAAAGAAGATAGGTACAAAGAATACGGCAAGAACTGTTGCTGAAAGCATACCGCCGATTACACAGATACCTATTTCGTTACGTCCTGCCGCACCGGCTCCAGTACTGATGGCAAGTGGCAGCACACCAAGTATGAATGCAAATGATGTCATTAATATTGGGCGTAAACGAATGCGTGATGCTTCAATAACTGACTCAGATAAACGATGTCCCTTATCGTATAATTCCTTAGCAAATTCTACAATAAGAATTGCATTTTTGGCAGAGAGACCAATAGTGGTTAAAAGACCAACCTGGAAGTAAACGTCATTTTCAAGAGGCTTACTCCACGGTATCAGCCAAGGGAATAACTGAGTCAGATAAGCTGCGCCGACAGCACCGACGATACCTAGAGGTACAACCAGCATAACGGCAAAAGGAATACTCCAGCTTTCATATAATGCAGCAAGACAAAGGAATACGAACAGCAGGGAAATGGAATACAGTGCAACTGAGTTCGAACTTGCCTGCCTTTCCTGGAATGAAACGCCATTCCATGCAATGCTGTACCCAGGAGCATTTTCTTCCACAAGTCTTGTCATTTCATCCATTGCCTGACCGGTTGAAATACCATTTGCAGCTTCACCCTGAATTTCTACGGCAGATACACCATTAAAACGTTCAAGTCTAGGTGAGCCATAGGTCCATGATGATTTTGCAAAAGATGAGAATGGAACGAGTTTACCTTCATTGTTGCGGACATACCACTTGTTAAGATCGTCTTCACTCATTCTTGAAGATGCTTCTGACTGCAGATAAACCTTTTTAATACGGTTTCTGTCCATAAAGTCATCAATATAAGAAGAACCCCAGGCTGCAGACAAAGTGTGGTTGATGCTGCTTATTGCAAGTCCCTGAGACATAGCTCTAGGGTAATCAACATCAATCTTAAGCATAGGCGTGTCATCCATACCGTTAGCTCTTACGCGGGTCAGCAGTTTTGCTGACTCAGGAGAATTTGTTGCAGCTATAACTTGATTTCTGACATTCATCAATGCCTCATGACCATGTTGAGACTGGTCCTGAATGAACATGTCAAAGCCTGCTGCGGTACCGAGCTCCGGTATGGCAGGTAGGTTAAATGCAAACACCAGACCTTCACGTATTCCCATCAGGCGAGGGAATGCTCTCTGAACAATTTCTCTAACATGCTGGTCATTACGTTTACGTAAATCCCAGTCTTTCAGCTTGATGAAAGCCATGCCTGCATTCTGGCCGCTGCCTGCAAAAGAAAAACCTGCGATGCCCATTACTGATTCCACGTTCTCAGGTTCTTCATTCAGGAAATAATCACTAAGTTGGTTCAGAACTTCACGGGTTCTTTCCATTGTTGCGCCGGCAGGCAACTGAACCATTGCCATCAGCACACCCTGGTCTTCTTCCGGTACGAAAGAAGTTGGTATGCGCAGGAACATTGCTAAAGTCGCAACACAGATAACAATATAGAGAATAATGTAAGGGATTAAAGATTTGATTACATAATTCACTACTTTTACATATAAATCAGTACAGAATTTAAATGTTTGGTTAAACAGTGCGAAAAACTTATCCAGAGCGATTTTGCGCAGTTTATCTGCAAGAGTATCCTTTATTCTGGCAAGAACACCTAATGGACCACGGTAAGTAGGTTGGGTGTTTTCATCTTTTAATATTGTGGCACATAGAGCCGGTGTCAAAGTCAGTGCCGTAAATACGGACAGAGCCATTGCTGAAACAATGGTAATAGAGAACTGTCTGTAAATGATACCGGTTGAACCACCGAAGAATGCCATAGGAATGAACACGGCAGACAGGACCAAAGCAATACCAACGAGAGCTCCGGTGATCTGATCCATTGATTTCTGGGTTGCCTTGTATGGTGAAAGGCCTTCGGAGTGCATGATTCGTTCCACGTTTTCAACTACCACAATGGCGTCGTCTACAAGCAGACCGATTGCGAGTACAACACCAAACATAGTCAATGTATTGATGGAGAAATTAAACACTGACATGATGGCAAAAGTACCGAGCAGTACGACCGGAACCGTAATGGTAGGAATGATTGTTGCCCTGATGTTCTGCAGGAACACGTACATAACCAGGAATACAAGAATGATTGCCTCAAACAGGGTATGTACTACTTCGTTAATGGAAATCTTAATAAATGGAGTGGTATCGAACGGATATACAACTTCATAGCCGGCAGGCATATATTGTCTGAGTCTTTCCACTTCCTGTACGACTCTGGCTGATGTTCCTATTGCATTTGCACCTGATGCGAGGCGAATACCGATACCAGTCGTAGGCTGTCTGTTATATTCTCCGGAAAACTGGTAGTTTGAAGTTCCGAGTTGAACATCGGCAACATCCTGCAGCTTAACAAAAGAACCATCAGAATTCATGCGAATAATAATGTTTCTGAATTCTTCTGGAGAGGTAAGTCTTGACTGGCCTCTGATGGTATAGCTGTATACCTGTCCTGGAACAGCTGGCGCACTGCCGAGGGAACCGTATGTAACCTGAGCATTCTGCTGAACTATGGCTGATTCAACTTCAGCGATAGTTAAGTTGTACTTATTCAGCTTGTCTGGGGATACCCATACGCGCATTGCATATTCAGCTCCGAATACGGTAATGTCACCTACACCTTCAAGACGGCTGAGAGGTTCTTTCATTACGGAATGGGCGTAGTCTGCAAGGTCATATACTTGGATTGAAGGATCTTTAGAAATAAGACCTACAACCATGAGAAATGCATCGGTACTTTTTTTAACGTCAATACCGTTCTGCTGTACAACAGTAGGTAACTGGGAAGTACATTGATTGAGCTTGTTCTGTACCTGTACCTGAGCAATATCCGGATTGGTGCCAGGTTCAAATGTAATTTTGATTTCAGATGAACCGTAACCATCGGAAGATGAACTCATGTACATGTAACCGTCAAGGCCAATCATGTTCTGTTCTATGATTTTGGTAATTGTATTTTCAACAGTTTCTGCATTTGCGCCCGGATAGCTTGAGCGAATTGTTACTGTTGGTGGGGCAATGGTTGGATATTGTGATACCGGCAGGGAATTAATAGATAAAATACCTGCAAGCATGATTACTATTGCCAACACCCATGCAAAAATGGGGCGATCAATAAAAAAACGGGCCATTGGTTATTTCCTTTATTCCTTGTTCTGCACATCACTGTTTTCAGTCTGTGGTTTCTTGTCTATAGGGGTAACCGGAGCTCCGGGACCGATTTTCTGAAGATTGGTTGTAATAACCCTGTCATTCTTCTTGATGCCACTGACTACTATGTAGTCATGTTCATACTCACCATTAATAACAATGTTGTGCTGTTCAACGGTGTTTACGTTATTTTCGCTCTTAATGGTATATACCATGTTGGTACCATTATTCTGTCGAAGAACGGCTACTTGAGGAACAAGAAGAACGTCTTTCTGGATTCCCTGATTTACGTTCGCCTTGATGTACATTCCGGGGAGAATGTATTGATTATGATTAGGAACCTTTACACGCACATTCACCATACCGGTAGATTCGTCGACGGTAACCTCAGAAAATTCGAGAGATCCCTTCTGTTCCAATTTTTCTCCGTTTTCAAGGAACAGTTCAACCTGTTCACTTCCTGAATTATTTGGGTCGAACAAACCTTCAGCCATATTCTTTTTCATGTTGAGGTGTTCCGTCACCGATAATCCAAGGTCAACATAGATAGGATCCAACTGCTGAATTGTAGCCATAGGCGTTACCTGACTGTTGGTAACCAGAGCTCCTTCAGTTACGTTTGAACGACCTATAGTCCCTGTGATAGGTGCGTATACTTTAGTATAGGCAAGGTTTATTTCTGCTGTTTTGACGGCTGCTTTTGCTGCAAGAACCTGAGCCTCTGCTGCTTTGTTGCTTGCAAGAGCATCATCGTAATCCTGTTTACTGATGGCATTGGTGTTTATTAATTTGCTGAATCTGTCATATCTAAGCTTTGATGAGTATAGATTTGCTTCAGCCTGTGCAAGAGAGGCTTTGGCACTGGCTAACTGGGCTTCGTACATGGCCGGGTCTATTTGATAGAGCTGATCTCCCTGATTGACTACCGAACCTTCAGTAAAAAATCTTTTTAAGATAACGCCTGAAACCTGAGGTCTTACTTCAGCTGTTCTTACGGCTGTAGCTCTGCCGATAAGAGACGAAATTACCGGAATGTCCTTGGAGGTAATTTCCTGATAATCGACAGGAGCCGCAAAGCCGTGAGCTTGATTGTTTGGTGCTTTATCGCATGCTGTAATTGAAAAAGTGGTTAACATACATGCAAAAAAAGCTGTCTTGTTTAGTTTTTTTGAATGATAGTGCATTATAGTGCTCCAAATATTAGTGTACGCTTACAATTATAGCCATTTTTTTTCTTTTTTTCTATACATACATATAAGTATGTATATATACTATTGGTTGAATGGATAAGTGAAATTTAATGTAATTAACAAACAATTACATATATAATTAGTCAATTCGTATGTTAATATGGATATGTCAAACTGTTCTTATGGTCAGTATGGATAAAGATGACGGTTCAGAAT
This sequence comes from uncultured Ruminobacter sp., assembly GCA_902764345.1. Lineage (GTDB taxonomy): Bacteria > Pseudomonadota > Gammaproteobacteria > Enterobacterales > Succinivibrionaceae > Ruminobacter. Next base: position 51,118 of record CACWVT010000005.1, on the reverse strand, counting down.
CATATATTACGTAGAGAGTAATTTTTAAATGGTTAGGAAAACAAGAGAAGAAGCACTGAAAACAAAACAAAATATAATGGATGTTGCCAAGCAACTGTTCTGTGAAAAGGGCTATGAGAAAACAAATCTTAGTGACATAGCAGACGTGGCCGGAGTTACGAGAGGTGCTATTTACTGGTATTTCCAGAACAAGGATGATTTATTCATTGAACTCTGCAAGGACATGATAGATGCGGATACCAACCTTTTTCACCTTGTCGAAGCCATTAATAGGGATAACCTTTCTCCGTTGCAGAGTCTGAGAGAGTGGTTATACACAATAAATGAATCACTTAGATGTAAGGATAACATCTTATTTATAAAGATAATTAATAATGTGCTTTGGGGAAATCACGGCAGTAAAAGAATAAAAAAGATGTTAAGAGACATAAACAGTGATTTCAACAAGAATTACCTGCTTCTTATCAAAGATGCCATAAAGAAAAAAGAGCTTCCGGAGAACGTAGATCCTGTAAAAGCCTCAAATTTTCTCTGTTCGGTTATAACCGGGTATATCATGCAGTATGTTGACGGAGCCCAATCTGATATAGTCGATTTTAACAAGCCTCTTGTAGACATGTTTATTGAGCAGTTGCCAAAGTTTATATTTTAATTTTAGTTTTTTATCAGTAATCATTTAGATTTTTTAAGATTAATGGATACGACGATTCTAATAAATCGCCGAATATGGGGACAAGGTGAATTATTAATAAACTGTAATTTTATTGTTTTTAATATGTTTGATTTTTGATTAAGCATACTTTATAATAAGATTGTTCGTATATTCAAATATAATAGAATAGTATAAATTTTTTTTATACTTAAAATAATATTAAGAACGAAGGAAGATATTTATGAAGAAAAGTTTATTAGCTGTGGCCGTATTAGGTGCTTTTATTGGTGGTAATGCCTTTGCGGCAGAAGAAAATACCGGTTATATCGGTGTGAAGGGTGGTTGGAGCCATGTAATGGGTCATCAGTCTCGTTGGGTTGACACTGCTGACCGCAAGACCAGCAATGATTTTGATGCAGGTCTGTATGCCGGTTATAATTTCACCAACTTCTTAGGTATTGAAGCTGGTTATGACTATCTCGGTAAGTTTGCCAACAAGGGCTACAATGACAGCAAGAAGCTTGGTGATTACTACGTTCACGGTGCTGAAGCAGCAATTGTTCCTTCATACCCAATTACCAAGGATTCTGATGTTTTCGTTAAGTTAGGTGCTTTATTCGCTACTGTTAAGGATGATGCTTACGGTAAGAATGCATTCCATACCTCTCCATTAGTTGGTGCTGGTACCCGCATCGGTTTAGGTGATGACTTCACTCTCCGTCTTGAGTACTTATATGCTCACAAGTTCATGGATAGTGCTTCTAAGTTCGGCTATGCTCCAAATCTTCAGAATGTAAATTTAGGTCTTGAATGGAAATTTGGCGGTGCTGCACCAGCTCCTGCTCCTGTAGTTGCTCCAAAGGCTCCAGAAACCGTAGTAATTAACGAAACCATTTCTTTAGATGCTGCAACCTTATTTGATTTCGGCAGCTCAAGCTTATCTGCAAATGGTAAGAACCGTATTGCTACCGAAACCCAGAAGATTCGTGAAAACGACTTAAAGGATGTTTCAATTCGCGTAGAAGGTCACACTGACCGTATTGGTTCAGAAGCTGCTAACATGAAGCTTTCAAAGAAGCGTGCTGAAACCGTTGTTGAAGAATTCATCGCTAACGGTGTTGATCAGTCTGCTATCTCTGCTGAAGGTTACGGTGAATCAAGACCAGTTACCGGCACTGAATGTGACAATATCAAGAACCGTAAGAAGTTAATTGAATGTCTTGCTCCAGATCGTCGTGTAGAAGTTAAGTTCTCTGGCGTTAAGCAGGTTATCGAAACCAAGTAATATTCATAATAGAATTATTAACTTGAAATAATTTAAGAAGGGAGAAGCTATGACTTCTCCCTTTTTGATTTTGAATATCATTTTTTAAATTTTAGAATCTCTAATTGTAAAAAGAAAACGGCCGGTAAATGTTCATTACCGGCCTGTTTAACAAATAGTGGAACGATTATTAGTCCACATTAATTAGGTAATTTACTAGGCATCAATTTCAGCTAGATGCGCATTTTCTGAGATAAATTCCTTACGAGGAGCCACTTCTTCGCCCATTAATTTGGTAAAGGCTTCGTTAGCTTCGATGGCATCATTTAAAGTTACTTTTAAGAATACACGATGATCAGGATTCATTGTAGTATCAAAAAGTTCTTCAGGATTCATCTCACCTAAACCCTTGAAGCGCATGATCTTGATTCCGCTTAAACCTTCCTTAAGCAGGAAATCATGAACTTGACCAAAATCAGTTACATTCTGGGTTTTGGTTCCACATCTTACGTATGCATTCTCTTCGAGTAAGCCATTAATAAGCTTGGATACCTTAGCAATCTTCGCATAGTCCTGACTTACAAAGAATTCGTAAGGCAAAGAATAGTTCTTAGTAACCCCGTAATGAAGAACACTGACTTCAGGGTAATAAGATTCTTTATCTTCTCTAAACTTTGTATGAACAGAGAAAACAAGGCCCGGAACTTCTTTCTTCTTCAGTCTTGCTTCGAACGCATTTTTCCATGATTCGAATTTAGATACATCCTTCATGGAATCTTCAGTTAACGGATCTATGAAGACCAGTTCGCTGGTAAGCATCTCAGGAATTCTTCTGTCAATACGTCTGTAAAGAGGGAACAGGTTAACATACTGCAGGAAAATGGATTCTAAAGGCTGACCGAAAATCGGAGGCGCATCAGGATTAACAAAAAGCTGAGCATCATTAAGTGCCAATGATGTTTCATACTCGTTCTTTTCAACTTCGTCAGTTATGTACCTGAAATTCTTCTCAGATTTACTGTATTTGTAGAGCGGAGGCTGAGCAATGTATACGTAACCTCTTTCAATCAGATCAGGTAACTGTCTGTAGAAAAATGTCAGCAACAGAATTCTGATGTGTGCACCATCCACATCCGCATCGGTCATGATTACGATGTTGTGATATCTCAGATTATCAGGATTGTATGCATCCCTGATACCGCATCCAAGAGCATTAATCAGGGTTCCGATGGTTTCAGAACTGATGATCTTGTCGAATCTGGTTTTTTCAACATTCAGAATCTTACCGCGTAACGGGAGAATTGCCTGATATTCAGGTTTTCTGCCTGATTTTGCACTACCGCCAGCGGAGTCACCTTCCACTATGTAAAGTTCACATTCTTCCGGTTTCTTGCTTGAACAGTTAACAAGCTTGCCCGGAAGGTTAGAAATAGCGTCCTTTTTATTGAAACGTTCTCTGATCTTCTTTGCTTCTTTTCTGTACTCTGAAGTTGAAAGAATTCTTTCTATAATCAGTTTAGCTTCAGTTGGATTTTCATTTAAAAATTCCAAAAATTTTTCACTAACTATAGAGCTGACACATGATGAAACTTCAGACGAAACCAGTTTGTCCTTTGTCTGAGAAGAGAACTTAGGATCAGGAACCTTTACAGAAACTATAGCAGTGATGCCGTCAACAGCGTCACTGTGAAGAATATCGATGTTATCCTTATCCTTTTTAGGAATGAAGCTACATTCTTTAATATACTCTTTTACTGCGGAAACAAGACCTCTTCTGAAGCCGTCACGATGTGTACCGCCATCTTTCTGTGGAATATTATTGGTGAAGCAGAAAGTATTGTCCGCATAGGCATCAGTATACTGAACTGCCACTTCAACATTAATTCCTTCCTTTTGATCGAATTTAGCACAGTAGAACAGCTTTTCTGTAAGTTTGTTCTTACCGTGGTTAAGGTATTCGATGAAGGACTGAATTCCGCCCTGATAATGGAATTCATCGTGCTTGTTTTCGACACGTTCGTCTGTAAGGTTTATTCTTACACCGGAGTTTAGGAACGATAACTCTCTCAGTCTGGTCTGTAACTTTGTGTAGTCAAACTCTGTAATGGCAAAAATTGAAGGGCTTGGCCAGAAATGAATTTTTGTACCAGTCTCACTTGTATCGCCTATGGCTTTCAGAGGAGCTGTTGGATGTCCTCCGTCAACGTAGGTCTGCTGCCAAATATGTCCCTGTCTTTTAATTGTGAGCTGTAATTTGTCAGACAAAGCGTTTACAACTGAAACACCTACACCATGAAGACCACCAGAAACTTTGTATGAGTTCTGGTCAAATTTACCGCCGGCATGAAGAATTGTCATTACAACTTCCGCTGAAGAAACACCTTCTTCAGGGTGAATGTCTACAGGTATACCACGGCCATCATCTTCTACGGAAACAGAACCATCGGCATGAATGACAACGTTGATGTTTTTACAGAAGCCCGCCAATGCTTCGTCAATAGCATTATCCACAACTTCGAAGACCATATGGTGCAAACCTGAACCATCGTCTGTATCACCAATATACATACCTGGTCGTTTGCGAACAGGATCCAATCCTTTTAATACTTTGATTGAATCCCCATTATATTCTTTATCTTGTTCGCTCATAGTTTTGTCTTTACTCTTTGAGCCGCCGTAAAGCTCATTACAGCGGTGATGTTTAAACATGAAAAATCAGATGAATTATAGCACAATACAGCTATTTTTTAAATTGCTGTAATGCGTGCTTTATTCTGAACGGACAACAAAATGTGAGTATGCACAAAAACGAAAATTACTTGTACCGAGAGGAGGAATAACTCTGATTATGTTGATAATTTCGATTTGTTTAATACATTGTGACTACAGGTAGCAGTGCAATTATGGATACCATATTGAATTTAAGTGCACAGTTTACATAAAGGTGATTGTATGCTTAAATGAAATTACTTACGTTTTTTACATTAATTCATAATCTTAGGAGACATGTGTTCATGAACCATATTCATTCGGTATTTGATGCCCACAGGGCAGTATGGGCACTGTGGCCTAGCAGTTTATGTAATTATCATGACGAAGCAGTTCCACTTCAGAAATCTTTTGCAAGGTTTGTTGCAGCTGTTTCCATGCACACCCCGGTATTTGTGGCCGTATCAGAAAATGAGTATGAAAGGGCTCGTTTTATAATTCCCAAACACATAACCATGTATAAAATTGACTGTGACGGGGTCTATGCAGATGATCTTCATGTTCATTTTGTATACGAGGACGGGGCTTCAAAAGTGGTTACGGGAGCGGATATTTCCTGTAAGGCTACGTCTGTTTTAAACGGTTTTAATAATTATCACTGTTTAAACTTTTCAGAGAAAAAGCTTTTGTCACATCTCGATTTCGAAACAGATGGCGAAGGTACTTTTGTTGTTCTCCAATCTAACCTGAATTTATGCGGTTTCACATTAGAATCTTTGAGGAATATGTTCGAAAAATTTGGTCGTGTTCATAGGATTATGCTGATAAGGGACACAGATTTTCCGGATATACATGTTCAGTCAGTTACAGATTTATTACGTTTTGTCGGCCCCGGAATCGTGGTGCTTAACAATGTTCCTCACGAGGAGAAAAATCCTTTTTATAAGCTGCTAAATCATGTTTTCGGGATGGTTTCAGGTGAACGTGATTCAGAGGGACGTGAGTATATTATTAAAACAATTCCTTTTGGCAGATACGAAGGTGCGGGATATGCCACATATCGTGATAGGGGCTTTAAATATTCCGTTGCAGGAAGCTATCTCAATTTTATGATTACAAATCAGAGTGTGGTAGTGCCATTAATTGACCCTGAGAATGACAATCAGATTCTGATAAATATGCAGAATAGTTTGGGAGCTCTCGGGTTTGATGTGAATGGTGTGGATGCTGTGGATCTGTATGCAAACGGGCTTGATTTCAAGAAACTGGTAATGCCTGTCTACAGATAGCGACAACTTTTGAGCTGAAAATAATAATATGTTTCCCCCTGTCAACGTTTTGAAAGCAGGGGGAATTTCATATACGGATTTTATTCCTCTGAATCATCAAGTGGTCTTATCATCTGTTTCAGCATGAGTTCAACCTGTTCTGCTATTCTTGGTGATACGATAACAACCATCTGAGAGAATGGCTTGTCTTCCCATTCTATCTGGTTGGTTATAGGATAGCATTCACCCTGAACCCCGTGAATAATGAACGGATATCCGTCATTGAAGTCAAAAATACCTTTAAGACGGATGATTGATTCACCAAACTGTGAATTGATGGCATCAAAAGCGTGAATAACTGTAAATCTGTTAAGGGGTTTGTCAAAAGACATGGCAATTGTCTGGTAATTTGAATGAATCGGCAATGTCTTGTTCATAACTCCTGACATTTTTACCGGAGCCATGCCGGAAGCCAGTTTATAATCACTTCTTTTTGAGTTTATCCATTTCATTGCGGTTTTGATGTCTTTTGGGGTATTAAAGATATCAAAAGAGGTGAAAGCGTCCATTGGAGGATTGTCCAGACTGCTGAGATATACGTCTGCAGACTGGTTTAAGTCTTCAACTGTGTTTTTCAGTGCTTCGATTTCATCCTGGCTGAGTCTGTCGGTTTTACTGATAATAATTTTGTCAGCCATGGCGATCTGTTTGACTGATTCATAGTTATGAGCCAGTTCTTCCTTTGCATTGATACCATCAACTACGGTTATTGTACCTGCAAAGTTATAGTTAATTAGGATATCTTCGTAGTGGAAAATAAGATCAATAATAGGAGCAGGATCTGCGATACCGGTAGTTTCAATAATTACCCTGTTAAAATCAAATTCAGGATTGTTGTCGCGTTCTTCAATAAGGTAGTGAAGTACGTTTACTAGTCCATCCTGTACTGTACAGCAGATACATCCGGAGTCCAGAACAATAACAGGATTATCACCAGAGATAAGTTTGTTATCGATAGGAATTTCACCGACTTCGTTAATGATGAGTACGGTGCCTTTCATTTCAGGGTTGTTAACAACTTTGTTCAATAAGGTGGTTTTTCCGCTGCCGAGAAAACCTGTGAGTATCTGTAGCGGAGTTTGATTAAATACGTTACTCATTTATGCTTCCGATGTTTCTAACAAAATTTTTGCTGCCCGAGTTATATTCTTCTCAATATCAATCCAATTGTTTTCTTCCTGAAGTTTCAATGGTGATATATGGGATGTGCAACAGGCGGCCACGTTTGGTTCATTGATGTAATCCTTGATTATTTCTAAGGTGATGCCTCCAGAGGGCATGAATCTTACATCATAATCTTTGTAAACTTTGCGCAGAAAATCCACGCCTCCGTATTTTTCTGCCGGATAAAATTTTAGCACAGAAAATCCCATGGACAGTGCAATATTTAATGATTCCACGGAATTGACACAGGGAATATATGGCTGATTGTGTAAGCAACAAAATTCCATAAGTTTGGGGTCGAATACCGGGGATATGAGAATGTCCAGTCCCAAGCCTCTGGCTTTAGTTATATCCTGTGTCGAAAGGCATGTGCCGGCAAATATATAGGTATTTGGAAAATCCTTTTGAACAACATCAACAAGCTGTTTCACGTAAGGAGAATTCATTCGTATTTCAATGGTACGGAATCCGTTGTCGTAATACATGGCAAGTAGTTTCCGATAATCGAAACCGTCCGTGACATCTATTATTGGAATGATTCTGCTGCTGGCAACAATTGACAGGATGTTGTCAGAAAAACATCCTCGGCTTCTTGCTAATTTCTGCATGCTCAGTCCTCTGGATCGTCGTCCAAGAACTCGTCTGAATCGTCTGTGTCGCCAAAGTCATCATCTTTGTATCTGTATGAATCCTCGTCGTCAATGGGATTTCCATCTGCATCGACTGCAATGCCATCTTCGTTAAAGATTACGTTGCGATCCCAGACAGCAAAGTCATCATCGTTGAAATTACCCTCATTGGTGTAATTACCGTCATCTTCTTCCTGAAAATAATCATCATCAAAATCACTTGGCGTCATAATAAAACTCCCTGTAATTTACGTTTAGTCAGATAATTTTATAAAATTCAGTATTGCCGCAACAGCCGGTGTTCTGTACTGATCTTCTTCTATAAGGATATCATGAAGACTGTTTTTTATCCTGATAATATTCGGCTTAACCCGGCTGTATAATGCCAGTTTTTCAGTAAAACGCAAAATGTCTGCTGAGGAGACCATATTGTCGTTTTCAGCTACTAGGAAAAGACTGGGAATATCCATATCATACTTAGCAGACCAGACGCTCTCAAGACATGAAACAGCCGCTCTCAGCCAAGAGGTGGTCATGCCTCCGAGTTTTGCTTCCGGATATCGTGAATACAGGTTGTAGTAGTTGTCGTTTCTCTGGCTATCATGAGTGTTGGCATCAAGTCCTATAGTTTTTTTTCTGAAACGATCGTTAAAGTAAAAGAAAACTGGACCATTGCAGGAAAAAGGTTTGGACAGTAAATCTCTCAGATGTGATAGTGCCTTTATCATGAATGTGGGAACCGGCTGCCTAATTCCAAGAAACGGGGAAATGAATATAAGTCTGCTGATGCTTTTAAGTATTTCCGTTCTCTGAATAGCCTTAAGGGTTATCAGACCTCCCATTGAGATGGCAATAACCGTCAGTGGCATGGCGTCGGTTAGCGATTTGATTACATTCCCAAGGTCATTAACGTAGGTGTCAAATGAATCTATGTGGCACATTTCATGGTCGGAAGTAATCCGGGGACTGAATCCCTGACCTATATGGTCGTAAACGGTAACTTTAATTCCATTGTCACAGAGCTGTCTGCAGAAATCCTGATACTTATAGAGCATTTCATTTCTTCCCTGAACAATAAGAACCTGTTTCCCCAAAGGACGTAAGGGCGTGTAGACCAACCCTTCAAGCTTGCGTCCGGATGATTCTATCTGAATACGTTCAGGAATAATTTCTGCTGTCATATGTGACGTCAGCCTTTACGTCTAACTACGCGGTTAATGTTATTAAGCGCCTTGATTTTTCTGATTATGTTGGCAAGATGCAGTCTGTCTCTAACAGTTACAACAAGGTTGAGAATATATACTTTTCCTTCCTTGGTCTCAGAGCTTATTTGTGAAATGTTTGCTCCGCATACTGAAACAGCATTACTGATTTCGCCAATCATGCCCTGTATATTAACCATTTCTATACGTAATCCCGCTTCAAACACTTCATTACATGCGTTATTCATGTCCCAGCTTACAGGAAGGAATTGCTCATTCGGATTTGATGTTTTGAGATTTGCACAGTTGCTGGTATGAATCACCAAACCCTTTCCTGGATTAACATGGGCGACAATTGAGTCACCGGGAATTGGATGACAACAGTTCGCAAATACGTAGTTAAGACCACCTGTGCCATTGATTGATGAAGGCGGTAGGGTTGCATGCGGATTCTTTCCGGTAGGGGAATTCATGGCTTCATTGTTAAGGAGTTTGTTCGCAACGATAACTGTGAATAAATTACCAAGAGCTATATCCACATACAGCTCATTAAGGTTGGCTTTTCCAAATTCTTTAAGAACCCTGTCAATGGTATCGGAAGGAATATTCTCGATTCTGGTTGCACCCATGGCATTACGCAAAAGTCTTTTACCGAGTAACTGACATTCCTCAAGTTTAAGACCTTTAAGATACTGTCTGATTTTGCTTCTTGCTCTGGAGGTGACCACGCTGTCCAGCCAGATTGCGTTTGGCTGAGAAACTGGAGAAGTAAGTATTTCAACACTCTGTCCGGATGATAAAGGTCGGTTTAGAGGAAATGGGTGATGATCCACACGAGCACCTATACAGTGCTGTCCGATGTCACTGTGTACGGCATATGCAAAGTCCACAGGAGTTGCACCATTCGGTAATTCATAGATTTTACCTTCAGGAGTAAACACATAAATTTCTTCCGGAAAGAAGTCTGTTTTAACGCTTTCGATAAATTCAAAGGAGTTGCTTGCACTCTGCTGTAGTTCGAGCAGACTTTTGATCCACCTTTGAGCGTGAATTTGCGCTGATGAGTCAACCATTTCGGAGCCATTAATCTTGTAGAACCAGTGTGCGGCCACACCCTGATTTGCCATCTGATCCATAAAATCGGTACGGATCTGGATTTCTATCGGAATACCGTGTGGTCCGACAAGAGAGGTGTGGAGAGACTGATAGCCGTTAATTTTTGGAATGGCTATGTAATCTTTGAATCCGCCTGGACGCGGCTTGAACAGGTTATGCATTTGTCCGAGAACACGGTAGCAGGTGTCCACATTGTCTACGATGATTCTGAAGCCGTATACATCCATGATTTCATGAAACTGTATCTCTTTTTTTACCATTTTCATATAAATGGAATAGAGATGCTTTTCCCTGCCCTGAATACGGTATTTGATATTGGTTTCCTCAAGGCGGCCGTTTATGTCGGCAAGGATTGATTTGATTATTTCCTTTCTGTTGTTGCGGGCATGCTTCATGGCATCTTTCAGGATGCGGTAGCGCATGGGATACATGGCTTCGAAACCAAGTTCCTCAAGTTCATTTTTAATGCTGCTTATACCGAGTCGGTTTGCGATAGGCGCAAAAATTTCCAGGGTTTCCTTGGCTATTCTTCTTCGTTTATCAGGTCTAAGGGCACCGATGGTTCTCATATTATGTGTTCGGTCTGCAAGTTTAATCAGAATTACACGGATGTCACTGGTCATAGCCATGATCATTTTTCTGAAATTTGCGGCCTGCGCTTCTTTATGGTCGTGAAACTGGAGTTTATCGAGCTTGGTGACACCAAGAACGAGATGAGTTATTGTTTCTCCGAAAATTGAGTTCAGCTGTTCGGCATTGATGGGGGTGTCCTCAACAACGTCATGGAGCAGTGCAGCCATGATTGTCTCATGATCCAGTTTCATTTCAGCAAGAATCTGGGCAACGGCAACCGGATGGGTGATATAAGGCTCTCCGCTAGAACGAACCTGACCTTCGTGGGCATTTTTCGCAGTTGTGTATGCCTGTTCGATTCTTGCTATCTGTTCAGGAGGCAGATATGTTTCGAGAGTTTTTTTCAGATTATCAAATAAATAGAGAACCGTACTCATTGCAGATATTCCTTTAATATATGGCTATATTATAGCATTAAATGTGCCACGGATTAGGGCTCTGAGTGAGTTAAATATGATGAATGTTCTCCATTACTGCGTAAAAACGAAACAAGGAAGAGTACGTGAGTAATCTTCCTTATGTTTCTAATTTGAAAAGCGAATCCAGAAATGGATTGTTTGATTATTGAATTAGTCGAAAAGACTGGTGTTTTCTAAAGGAGGAACGTCAACCATTTCGGCAAACTCCTCAGAATTCTTGAGACGACCCTTCTGATCCTGCTTATCCATGAATTCTTCAGAAATTAAACCTTCTTCGATTTCACGAAGAGCGATTACTGTAGGTTTGTCATTTTCGATCTCAACTAAAGGATCGCAACCATTTACTGAAATTTGACGAGCACGACGTGCGGCGGTTAAAACAAGGTCAAAACGATTGCCGACCTGTTCAACGGCATCTTCAACAGTAACACGAGCCATAAAAATCTCCTAAAATAACTTTGTCTGCATATTCTATCACGCACGACAGAATATGACAACACAATACACTTTGGTGACGAACGAAAGGGAGCGTCAGTTGAGTGTAATTACATACCGGTATGATTTAAAAACTGTAATTGCCTTAAGTTATGACTGGTCATCTTGTCCGTCATAACCGGCCAGAAGGTTTTCCAGAGTTTCCCCTTCATTATTTTCTATGATTACACGGGTATGACGATTAGCATTAATAATTGACCACAGGTCATTTAATGTTTGGTCAAAGTCATCGTTAATAAGGCAGTAATCATACTCATTGTAGTGAGAAATTTCCCTTTGGGCCTTGTTCATTCTGTTTGCAATGACTTCTTCTGAATCCTGTGCTCTTTTAACAAGACGCTGGCGGAGCTCTTCAAGACTTGGCGGCAGTATAAATATGCTTTTGGCTTCAGGCTCCATTTTTCTCATCTGGCGGGCTCCCTGCCAGTCTATGTCAAGGAATACGTCCTGGCCGTTCTGCAGAGCCTGTTGTACCAGTTCTCGTGAGGTTCCGTAATATTTATCGAAAACCTGAGCCCATTCGTAAAATGCCTGTCTTTCAATAAGGTTTTTGAATTCATCGACAGTAACAAAATGATAATGAACATGATCAACTTCACCAGGTCTTGGAGGTCTGGTGGTATGTGATACTGAAAGATACATGGAATTATCATTATTATGCTGTTCAAATAAAGCCTTTAAAAGACTTGATTTACCGGCTCCGCTTGGAGAGGATATTATATAGAGGGTACCTTTCATAGATCTTCCTTATAACCTTTGGTCCATGCCTGTTCATCAATATCGAGTTCATCGTCTGACTCATCATCCGTAAATTCAGGAAAATCAGTCAGAGATGATGTGTCTTGGAACTGTGTATAGAATCGATTGAGGATTTCCTTAATTTCGGACAGTCCCTGTCTGTTTAGCGCTGAAAAGGCAACCAGGTTGTATGAACAACCGAACTCGATCAGTTGTCTCTTAACATCGTTAATTGCATTTTTTCTTGCATTGTTTGCAAGTTTGTCACTTTTGGTCAGTATTATAAGAACTTCAATGTTAGCCATGGCCGCCCAGGTGATAATCTGCCTGTCCAGGTCTTTGAGCGGATGTCGGATATCCATTAGAACGACAACAGCCTTCAGTGACTTTCGTTTTTGCAGATACTCGGTAAGAGAGCGTTGCCACTTTTTTTTCACGGTTAACGGTACTTCGGCATAGCCATATCCTGGGAGGTCAACTATTCTTTTGTTTTCTTCAATTTCGAAAAGATTAATGAGCTGTGTTCTTCCCGGGGTCTTACTGGTTTTTGCAAGGTTCTTTTGTCCGGTTAGGCAGTTTAAAGCCGTTGATTTACCGGCATTTGATCTGCCCACAAATGCTATTTCAATACCGGTATCTTCCGGAAGCTTGCTGATGTCAGGAGCACTTGTGATAAAGTGTGTTTTCTGAAAGTTTATCATTGTTCGTTCCATGCTGATCTATTTCTTAATTTGATCCGGGATGATTAAGTCTTTGGTCTGTACTTTAATACTTCATATATGAAATAGGCCTGATAAGGAATAATCAGGCTTACCCCGCCAATCAGGAAAAAAGGCATGTATATCGGTGGTATTTCCGGAAAACCGAAGAAATGACATGATATGCCAACGAATAGCAAAATAATACCGGCAGCATAAAGTATTTTTGTCCAAAATGGGGCGTGTACTACTAATTTCAAAGCTTTCTGTCCGTTGATTTAAGTTACATTTATGACAGCAGACGTCATATTTAAAGAAGAAATTCAAAAAAATTTATCTAATTTTACTCTATTTTTAGGATATTTGTAAAAAGTTGCAAAAACCGCCGTAAGGCGGTTTTTGTGTGATTATTATAGAGAAGTTTTTTACATGCGAAAGTTTTCTGGATTCATCTGCATGGTTTAGATAATGCTATTCGAGATTAAGATCCTTTAGTTTTCTTGTAAGGGTATTTCTTCCCCATCCCAAAAGTCTTGCAGCCTCCTGTTTATGGTCATGGGTATATCTTAATGCAGTTGTAATCAAAGCCCTTTCAAATTCAGGAAGTGCTTCACCCAGGACATCTGTGCAGCCCTCATGAAGTCTTTGACTAACCCAGTCCTTAAGGAGATTCTGCCAGCACAGATCAATTGGAAGTTTTGATGACGCTCCGTTCTGACATGGGGTAATGTCGGTATTACTATTCTCTTTTTCAAGAAGTTCTGCCGGCAGATCATTGACGGCAATTTCTTTTCCTGAAGCCATTACGGTAAGCCAGCGGCAAACGTTTTCCAGTTGTCTGACATTACCTGGCCATGGAAGATGGCATAAATATTCTTCTGTTTCCGGAGTGAGAACTTTGGTTTCCACATTCAGTTCCTTTGCCGATACGCTGAGAAAACGTCGAGCCAGACGGGGAATGTCAGACTGGCGTTCCTTGAGAGGAGGAATATGAATACGTATTACATTCAGTCTGTAGAACAGATCTTCTCTGAATTTTCCTTCTGCTACCAGCTTTTCAAGATTTTGGTTGGTGGCAGCTATGATGCGGACGTCAACAGAAATGGAACGATGGCCACCGATACGGTAGAATTCTCCGTTTGCCAGTACTCTCAAAAGTCTTGTCTGGGCATCTATCGGCATGTCTCCGATTTCATCAAGGAACAGAGTGCCTCCGTCAGCCTGTTCAAATCTCCCCTGATTTGCAACGTTGGCTCCGGTGAATGCGCCTTTTTCATGACCGAACAGCTCTGATTCTATAAGTTCCTTAGGGATGGCGGCCATATTTAAGGCGATAAATGGTTTGTTTGCACGAACACTGTGTTTATGCAGTGCATGGGCAACAAGTTCCTTACCGGTACCGGACTGTCCGTTTATCAGAACACTTATTGATGACTTTGAAAGTCTGCCTATGGCTCTGAATACTTCCTGCATGGCAGGAGATTCTCCAATGATATCTGTTTCCAGATTATCATGGAATTCGCTTTCGGTTTCCAGAGTCATCTTTTCTTTGTAACTTGCTTCAGCCTTCTTTACGATATCGATGACTTCGTCAATATCAAAAGGTTTAGGAAGATATTCGAAAGAGCCACTCTGGTAGGAATTAACGGCACTGGTCAGATCGCTGTGGGCAGTAGTAATGATAACAGGTATATTTGGATTGTGCTCATGTACTTTTTTAAGCAAATCCAGACCATCAATACCGGGCATACGTATGTCTGAGATGATGACTTTAGGAGAAGATTCCTTTAATGCCAGCAGCAGATTTTCACCATTTTCAAAACAGCGGCATGTATAACCATCCTGCGTTAATGCACGTTCCAAAACAAATCGGATGGAGCTGTCATCATCAACAATCCAAACTTCTTTATTCATACTTACTCCTTGATTGGAATGTAAATTGTGAATTCAGTGTAACCTTTCCAGCTATTACATTCGATTTTACCATTATGCTGATTAATTATGTTCTGTGCGATGGCCAGGCCCAAACCTGTCCCGCCCTTACGTCTGGTGACGAGAGGGTAAAAAATCTTGTCTTTTATGTCCTGAGGAATGCCTGGACCATTATCGGAAATTGTAATTACCAGTGCCAATTTCACAATGCTTTCATAAATGCTTATTCTGTAGGCGGTACGGGTTTTTAAGGTAATTACTCCGTCGGGAGTGTTACTTTCCTGAAGTGCCTGTATGGAATTGCACACAATGTTAATAAGTGTCTGTTCAATCTGTTCTGGATCGACAGACAGTTCAGGGATGGATGGATCATAGTCACGTACGATTTTTATATTAGCAGGCAGATTCACCTGGACCAGTTTGCGCACTTTTTCCAAAATTACATGGATATTGGTCATCACGTGTGGAGATGCTTTCTGCGGGCCCAACAGACGGTTGACAAGATTTTTCAGTCTGTCAGCCTGCTCTATAATAATGGACGTGTATTCTTTCACATCATTATCGCCTTTGAACTGTCTCTCAAGTAACTGTGCTGCTCCCCTTAAGCCTCCAAGAGGGTTTTTGATCTCATGAGCCAGGTCTCTTACAAGTTCTCTCGCTGCTTCCTGCTGTGAATACTGTTCCATATCCTTATCCATGCGTCGTTGCAGTTCAACTTTTCTGAATTCCAGCAGAATATCACATTCAGGACATACGTCGTTTATGGGAGTGACAGTTACTTCCACGATAACGGGAGATGCTTCTATTACAAAGGTTACTTCATAATCGGTGTATCCCATGTCTTTTGAGTGACAGGAGAGAAGTCTGGCAAAATCGAAGTTTGTATAGTCAAAAATTTCATCTAATTTGCGACCTAGAAATTTTTTAGGGCTCATTCTGAAAATTTGTTCGGTGGCATTATTTGCATATTTGACCTGAAGATGACGATCAAGCATGATTACTGCCGTATACATATTATCAAGGGCGCAAACTGCAATGTTACTGTACGTCATATTCCATTCCTGTCAAACTTCTTTTCACAAAATAAAAGGCACCATAATAAAACTAAGTTGCCTTATTATGGTGCCCATTGAGTAAACTGTTAGTTACTTTCTTCCAACAGCCACACGTAATACTGTAACTTTGATCGGTTCTGATGCAATAATTTTGCCATCTTGAGTCTGAAGCTTCACCATAATGGTGTGTTCTCCGCGAGGCACGCCTTCAACTTCCACACGCTGCGTATTTGTTGAGGAGGCAAAGAGGGAGTTATCCACAAATACCCGTACTGCGTAATTACCCTGTGGCTTAGGGGAGATATTGGCTGATACGATTATGGTGCCGTTATTGGCTCTTATTTCCTCACCGTCTGCAGGTGAAGCAATTGAAATACTGTAATTTATGTTCTGAAGACCAAAACCGGTTCGTACGTTTGGTCTAGGTGGAGTGTAAGAGGAAGATGTACTTACGGGAACGTTACCCATTTTAGGGGTCTGCACGTTGATCATTGTTGCGTTGTTCTGCTTGGCAGCCTGAGGGCCGTCACCATAGTGGGTCACACCATTGCTGTCTACCCATTTGTAAACATCTTCAGCCTGTGCGGCGGAAACGATGCCAAGACTCAGACAAGATATCAGAAGAATTCTAGCTATACTCATTTTTTCATCCTCAATAAGAGAAACACATTATCAAGTTATCATGACACATATTAATATGCAAAAAAAAGAGCCTATAAGGCTCTTTTTTTATACTGTATATCAATATATTACATAAAAATATATTGGCGCTTAACTTTAGAGAGAGTAGTAAAGTTCGAATTCAGCAGGATGTGGAATCTTGTGAAGCTTATCAATGTCACCCTTTAAGAGAGCAATGTATGCGTTGATGAATTCTTCAGAGAATACACCACCCTTGGTTAAGAACTCGCTATCCTGTTCAAGACTCTTAAGAGCTTCATCAAGAGAACCGCAAACCTGAGGAATCATTGCTTCTTCTTCTGGAGGAAGATCGTACAGGTTCTTATCCATTGCTTCGCCCGGATCAATGTGATTGATGATACCGTCGAGACCGGCCATTAACATGGCTGCGAAAGCGAGGTATGGATTTGCAGTACAGTCTGGGAATCTAACTTCGATTCTTACTGCCTTAGGGCTTGATACACATGGAATACGGATTGAGGCAGAACGGTTACGTGCTGAGTATGCAAGCATTACCGGAGCTTCGAAACCAGGAACAAGTCTCTTGTATGAGTTGGTTGAAGGATTGGTAAATGCGTTAAGAGCCTTTGCGTGCTTCTTAATACCGCCAATGTACCATAAAGCCATCTGAGAAAGACCGCCATAGAGATCACCGGAGAAGAGGTTAACCATCTTGCCGTTTTCATCGTACTTACCGAGTGACTGGTGAACGTGCATACCTGAACCGTTATCACCTGCGATAGGCTTTGGCATGAAGGTTACGGTCTTACCAAATTCATTGGCAACGTTCCATACAACATACTTTTCAATTAATACTTCATCAGCCTTCTTAGTCAGGGTATTGAATACGGTAGCTATTTCGTTCTGACCGCAGGTAGCAACTTCGTGGTGGTGTGCTTCTATCTTGAGGCCTAATTCTTCAAGAGTCTGGCACATTGCTGATCTGATGTCCTGAGAAGAATCAACAGGTGGAACAGGGAAATAACCGCCCTTTACTGCAGGACGATGACCTTTGTTACCGCCATCGTATTCAGTACCTGAGTTCCATGCTGCTTCTGGATCGTCGATTGAAACGAAACAGCCGCTCATATCGGTCTTGAAACGGATATCTTCAAAAATAAAGAATTCTGGTTCTGGTCCGAATAAGGCATAATCGGCAATACCTGATGACTTGAGGTAATCTTCTGCTCTCTTAGCAATAGATCTTGGATCGCGGTCATAGCCCTGCATTGTGGTAGGTTCAAGAATATCACAACGGATAAACATGGTCTTATCGGCATAGAATGGATCAATTAATGCAGTGTCGGCATCAGGCATGAGAATCATGTCTGATTCGTTAATTCCCTTCCAACCGCATATAGATGAACCGTCAAACATTTTACCGTCAGTAAAGAAGTCTTCATCGATACATGAGGCAGGAATAGAGATGTGCTGTTCTTTACCTCTGGTGTCAGTGAAACGTAAGTCAACAAATCTTACGTTTTCTTCTTTAATTTTATTTAATACGTCAGCTACTGCCATTAAAAAATCCTCCAATAAAGGAAAAAGTAAAATTATAAAAAAAGTTCATGAGTACAAATGCGAGAAATGTGCCACATTTCACATTTGACTGCAATTATGCGTTTTATTTCACTTAAACGGCATTACGTCCGTATTGTGAACCAAAATAAAGCACTTAATAAGTGCAATTGTAATAAGATGGAGCAATTTTAAACTTTCACGGCGATTAAGGCAAATGAACAAAATACATTTTTTGTCAGAGTTAATACCATGATGGTGCGTTATTATGGGGAATAGCTGGGTTTTCGCTTGATTTTGGGGGAATTTGAGAAAATCGAACAAAGTTTGTGTTATAGGATATTATTTTGTTTCTTGCAAAAACAAGGGCTAAAAAAATATAATTAGCGAATATTCTTTGCGAGACACATATTACGGATGTCGTATGTTATAGCATACGGTGACACATCCGTAGTTATAAGGCGCATCTGCAGGTTTGAAAGTATTGGAAAGCAACTGAGGTTTTTATGCTGGAAATATATAACTCACTTACCCACAAGAAGGAAAAGTTTGTTCCGTTAGTTGAAAATAAGGTAAAGATGTATGTATGCGGTGTTACCGTTTACGATTTGTGTCATATTGGCCACGGAAGAACCTTTGTATGCTTCGATACTATTGTAAGATATCTTCGTTATTCCGGATACGACGTAACCTATGTTCGAAACATTACTGACGTAGATGATAAAATCATAAGAAGAGCCAATGAAAACAACGAAACCTGCGAAAGTTTAACTACACGTCTGACTGAAGAAATGTATAAGGATTTCGGAGCCCTGCACATTAACCGTCCTGATATAGAACCTAGAGCTACTCATAATATAGACGTCATCATCGATATGGTGAGCAGATTAATTGAAAACGGTAATGCTTACGTGGCTTCAAACGGGGATGTAATGTTCTCGATTGATTCCTTCAAGGATTATGGACGTTTATCCGGTCAGAATCTGGATGAGCTTCAGGCAGGTATCCGTGTCGGCATCGAGGATGCTAAGAAGAATCCTTATGATTTTGTTTTGTGGAAAATGTCAAAGCCGGGTGAACCAATGTGGGATTCTCCTTGGGGTAAGGGACGTCCAGGATGGCATATCGAATGTTCCGCAATGAATTTCAAGTATCTTGGCAGTGTCTTTGATATTCACGGTGGCGGCTCAGATCTTATTTTCCCTCATCATGAAAACGAGATTGCCCAGAGTTGCTGTGCGCTGCATTCAGATTATGTAAAATACTGGATGCATTCCGGCATGATGATGATTAATAAAGAGAAGATGTCAAAGTCACTGGGTAATTTCTTTACTATTCGTGAACTTCTCGAAAAGTATGACGGTGAAGTGCTTCGTTACTTCCTGTTGAGTGCTCAGTACAGAAGTCAGTTGAATTACTCTGTTGATAATCTTGATCAGGCTAAGGCCGGCTTATCAAGACTTTATACCGCTTTAAGAAACGTGAAGGTTCTGGAAGCTGAACGAAACAGTGAATATGAAGTACGTTTCAGACAGGCGATGGATGATGACTTTAACACTCCTCTCGCTTATGCCGTACTGTTTGATATAGCAAAAGAAATAAATACTTTAAAGAGTAGTGATGCTGAAAAGGCAGGAAAACTTGCCGGCTTATTAAAAGAGCTCGGCGATGTTTTAGGTTTGTTATCAATGGATCCTGAGGAGTTTCTGAAGGGGGCTGTTGATAAGTCTGATGTCGATGTTAGCGTCATAGAGGCAATTATAAAAGAGCGTAATGATGCACGTCGTGAGAAGAACTGGGCTGTAGCCGATGCGGCCAGAAAAAAGCTTTCTGATATGGGAATCGTAATCGAAGACGGTCCTAATGGCACTACCTGGAGAAAGAATTAAAACTTCTGACTTTAAGTCATAATAAGAATACACCCCGTTTCCATACTGTATTGTGGAACGGGGTGTTTTTTTGTTCAGTAAATTAGTCTGTTACTATTCGATGTTCTGAACCTGTTCTCTCATCTGTTCGATTTGAACTTTCAGTTCAATGGCACTGTTAGTGATTTCCGTATTGATGGATTTTGATGCTATGGTGTTGGTTTCCCTGTTGAATTCCTGCATAAGGAAGTCCAAACGTTTACCGCAGATGCCACCCTGATTCAGAATGTGTTTTGCCTGTTCAATATGGGAACTTAATCTATTAAGTTCTTCGGCTATATCCATGCGCTGACAGAGAAGAATGATTTCCTGTTCAAGCAGACTGTCGTCAACTTTGACCTGATGCTGCTTAATGAAGTCGGATACTTTACTCTTCTGCCAATCAACAATTTCCGGCATCCTGTCTATAATATTCTTTCTGAGTGTTTCTATTGCTGAGAGATGTCCGTTGAGGAAGTCTTTGATCTTTTCGCCTTCAAGGGCTCTGGATTCATTGAGTTTCTTCATGCATTCCTTAACGCTGTTGAATATAAGTTCCTGCAGATCATCGCTTCCACCGGTTCTGTCGGTAATGACCCCTGGATACATAAGTATATCATTGGCAGAAAAACAGCATTTTGCTTCAGGGTCTTTTTTACGGTATGCGTTGTTGATTTCAAAGACTTGCGCTGTCAGAGCTTCAACCAGATCGTTGTTGACTTCAAGAGCATTTTTGGTGATTTTATTCTTAAGTGAAATGGAGATTTCAAATTTGCCTCTGTTGAAGAAGTCTTTAAAACAATTTCTTATTTCCATTTCATATATTCTGAGAATTTCCGGGATTCTTACGGATATTTCCATAAATCTTGAGTTTACCGTTTTGATGTTGACTTCAGTAATATATGCGTCATTCTGGTTGGATACGGATGCAAATCCGGTCATGCTGTGTATCATGTTAATCCCTTATGTACTTATGTAAAATTATTAGGCTATATGGTATTATACATTCTAATTTTGGAAGGATAAAAGCCTAATTGTCAACTTATAATGGTGCAAGAAATGAAGGATTACAAAAAGAATTTTATTGAATTGGCTCTTAAGAGAAATGTGCTGCGTTTTGGCAGTTTTACTTTAAAATCAGGCAGAATCAGCCCATATTTTTTTAACGCCGGGCTGTTCTGTACAGGGGCTGATTTAGCACTGTTAGGTGAATTCTATGCTGATGCTCTTCATGACAGCGGGGTTGATTTTGATGTTTTATTCGGACCTGCATACAAGGGAATTCCTATCGTTGCAGCCACTTCCATTGCATATTCAAGAAAATACGGTTCGGAAGCTCCTTGGGTGTTTAACAGAAAGGAAGCAAAGGATCACGGTGAGGGCGGAAATCTTGTAGGTTCTCCGTTAACCGGTAACATCGTTCTTCTCGATGACGTTATAACTGCTGGTACTGCAATCCGCGAATCAATGCAGATTATTTCCGCCCAGGAAAATGCAACTCTTGCGGGAGTTTTAATTGCATTGGACAGACAGGAAAAGGGAAAAACAGACCTGAGTGCCATTCAGGAAGTTGAAAGAGATTACAATACTAAGGTATTTTCAATAATTACCCTGGCAGATCTTATTACCTATATTGCACAGAACGATAGCCTGAAGGTGCACTTATCATCCGTCGAGGAATATCGCAACACCTACGGTATCTGATATCTCTTTTAGAACGTATACAGAACGCGAAAAAACAGGGATAATAGTAGTATGTCCCTGTTTTTTTATTGACTCCTGTGGAACAGAAGTATTTATAATCCGTAAAACAATTATTTCTGATTTACAACCGTTACGGTTTGGAATGGAATGCCGATGCCGGCGGCTCTGAGTGCGTTATATACTTTTTCATTAGTGTCAAAAAATACACCCCAGTAGTCCGCATTTTTAACCCAGACTCGACAGGTGAAATCAACGGAAGATGTGTTGAGGGCACCAACAACAATGGTCAGATCCTTGTCCTTAAGAATTCTATCATCTGACTTAAATACTGATTCCAGTGTGTCTCTTACTTTTTTAAGATCTGAACCGTATTCAACTCCGAAAACGAAATCTACGCGTCTGGTATCCATTCTTGAATAGTTTGTGATACTTCCTGCACTGACAGCACTGTTTGGTATGATGATAACCTTGTTGTCTCCAGTGATTAATGAGGTTGTGAAGATAGTGATTTCTTCAACAACACCCTGATGGCCGGCTACTTCAACAAATTCTCCTACCTTGATTGGACGGAATATTAAAAGAATAACGCCTGCCGCAAAGTTTGACAGAGAACCCTGTAAAGACATTGCTACGGCGAAAGATGCGGCACCGATGATTGCGACGAATGAAGCTGTCTGAATACCAAGCTGGCTAAGACAAGCTGTAACGGCAAATGCGATAACGGCGTATTTAAGTATATTTGAAATGAATTTTGAAATTGTTGGTTCGACTTTAGCCTTGTTCATCACGGAAAGGCAGATTTTGGCAACCATTTTTGCCACTAACCAGCCGATAACGAGTATGAGAATGGCAATTACGATATCCACGCACACACCTGTAATAATTTCCTGATGTTCCTGAATGTAACCGATGGGGTCACTCCATAACTGCTTTGGCAGTATTTCAGTAACAGGCTTTGCAGCTTCGACTGCTTCAGTTGTTGGTTCTGACATAATAAATCCTTATTATTGAATAAAAATATGCTTTGGTGAAAGCATTACTCTGATTTAAACGGGAAGTTGGCCCCGAAGCTGAAATCAGACAGATTTGATTATAGAAAAATTTTGTGTTGATACAACGTTTTGATCTATAAATCTGCTAGTTTTTTGGACAGTGTTCATAATGAACATTCTTTCCATTCATCATATGAAGGGCAAATGTTCATTAAGCTGTTCGGATAATTACACGTTGTTGTCAAGCTGGCTGAGACAGTGGTTCATGATAACGTACCCCAGTTCGTTTTTAGGGGTGTTGATGTAATTAGCAGGTTCACGGGTCGTGCTGTATATGGTTATGCTGTTGTTGTCGCTGTTAAAACCTACAGATTTATCAGAGACGTTATTGGCGATAATCATGTCCGCATTTTTAGATTTTAGTTTTTTCAGGGCGTTTTCTTCAACGTTCTGAGTCTCTGCTGCGAAACCGACAACCAGTCCGGGCCTGTTGGAAAGATGACCGACAGTGGACAGAATATCCGGATTCTTTACCAGTTCAATAATCATGGAGTCGGTATCACCTGTTTTTTTGATTTTCTGTTCAGAAATATTTTTGCATCTGAAGTCTGCAACTGCAGCACATGATATGAAAATATCACAGTGTGGAATATGGCTTTCAGTTGCCGACAGCATGTCTTCAGCACTGATTACGTTTACGAGTTTTACGGACGTTGGAGCCGGAATACTGACGGGACCGCTAATCAGAACAACTTCTGCACCGAGATTTGATGCCGCATCGGCAATGGCATATCCCATTTTACCTGAGCTGTGATTTGATATGAACCTGACCGGATCAATGGCTTCTTTCGTAGGACCTGCCGTAATTACAACCTTTTTTCCTGCAAGAGGTCTGTAATTAAGCTGTCTGACAAGGTAATCCACAATGTGTTCTGGTTCTGCCATTCGGCCAGGTCCTGTCGCACCGCATGCCTGAAATCCCGTTTCAGGGCTGATAACTTTAAATCCGTAATTTTGCAGAGCTTTCAGATTATCCTGAGTTATTGGGTTTTTCCACATGTTTTCATTCATGGCTGGTGCCACGTATATTGGGCAGGTTGCTGCGAGGACAATAGCCGTCAGCAAATCATTTGCCATGCCTGCTCTTATTCTTGCGAGGGTATTGGCTGTTGCCGGAGCTATGATGATGGCATCAGCCTTTGCGGCCATTTCTATGTGTTCAATGCCGCTGTTGCTCTGCGGTTTAAGCGTTTCCGAGAGTACCGGGTGTCCGCTGAGAGCCTGCATAGTTAATTCGGTAATAAAGGATTTTGCCGCCTCTGTCATAATGACCTGCACATCAGCTCCCTGTTTTTTGAGAGCCCTGACTAGATATGCCGCTTTATATGCAGCTATGCCGCCTGTTACTCCGACGATAATAAATTTATTGTGTAAGCTCATATGAATTCACCAAATAAGAAATAAAGTTACCACACTGGGTATTGTTCGCAAGCCGGGTTATTTAAACACATCTTAGGCATTCCGTGTTTAGACGATTATAATGTAAGTAAAAAAATAATTGTGATTTATGTACTATTATTAATTCCTTTGTGATAGAATATCGCAGTTTTTAGCTGAATAGACTGTTTTACATGAATGTATTGATGTCTGTGTCTTGAAGCTATCTTATCAGGTCCTATGGATCTGAGGGTTTTTTTACGCATTTTAACGATAAATTATTGCAAATTTTGCATAAATATTGTATAAATTCGCAAAATTAAATTTGATTGCACACCTTGAAGTTCTCTTCTGGGTTGTTAAAGTAAGTTATATTTTAAAATTTGGAGTGACGGACAATGTCAAGAGTATGCCAGGTTACTGGGAAGCGTCCAGCAGTGGGTAATAATCGTTCTCATGCTAAAAACGCAACCCGTCGTCGTTTTCTCCCAAATCTTCAGACACACAAGTTTTGGGTTGAATCAGAAAACAGATTTGTAAGATTACGTTTAACTACTAAAGCTATGCGTACCATCGATAAGGTTGGTATTGATCAGGTTTTAGCAGATATGCGTGCTCAGGGTATCGCTGTATAATAGAGGAGTATTAAGATGGCTGCTAAGGGTGGACGCGAAAAGATTCGCTTAAATTCTACTGCTGGTACTGGTCATTTCTATACCACTACCAAGAACAAGCGTACAATGCCGGAAAAGATGGAAATCAAGAAGTTTGATCCGGTTGTTCGTAAGCATGTAATTTACAAGGAAGGCAAGATCAAGTAATTCTTGATTTCTGTATTCTTTTAACTAACCCGGGAGAAATCTCGGGTTTTTTTATGGGGAATAAATATGCCTGAATTACCGGAAGTTGAGGTTACCCTAAGGGGAATATCTTCATCACTAATAAATTCTAAGATTAGGGAAGTTAGGGTTCATTATCCTAAATTAAGAGAGAATATCAGCCCGGAGTTCCAAACGTTGAGGAATATGAAAGTTCTGTCTCTGTCCCGAAGAGGCAAATATATAATTATTCGAACAGACGTTGGTTCAATCCTAATGCATCTTGGAATGTCCGGCCATCTGCTTGTATGCTCGCAGGACTCTCCATTGAAAAAACACGATCATGTAGAGATTATTCTGGATAACGATAAGGTTATCAGATTCAATGATCAGAGACGTTTTGGTCTGTTTTTATGGATCCCGGAAGGTCAGGATGTTTACAAAAACAGATATCTGATTAATTTGGGGTATGAACCGCTTACGGATGAATTTACGCCCGCTGCGCTGTTTAATGCACTGCAGAGACATTTAAAAAAGCCGGTTAAACAGGCTCTGATGACTAATGAAATAGTTGTAGGTATCGGTAATATTTATGCCAGTGAGATTCTTTTCAGCTGCAGAATTCATCCGCTTACTCCTGCCGGAACAATCACCATTTCAGAATGTGAAAAAATGGTTCCTGTGATAAAGGAAACTCTTTTAACATCAATTGAAAATGGTGGTACCACAATTAGGGATTTTAGCGGGGCTGACGGGAAAATGGGGTACTTCGTTCAGAATCTCAATGTATATGGTAAATCAGGTGAGAAGTGTCCGGTATGTGGACATGCGATTGAAAGTATTGTGATAGGTGGCAGAAATACATATTTTTGTCAAAAATGTCAGAAATTAAAAAAGCCCGTTAATTAGGGATTAACAGGCTTCAGACGTTGGGTTCTGATATCAGTGGATTTTTTATTTCAGGTGCTTATTAAAATATGGGGCTATCCTGTCAGGAACATAGGAAGATATATCACCTCCGTGTTTGTGTATTTCCCTAACAAGAGTAGATGATACATATGAATACTTATGTTCTGTCGGTAGCATAATAACCTCCAGATTTGGCAGAAAATCCCTGTACATTGCCGTAAGACTCAGCTCGTACTCAAAATCAATGGTATTTCTAATTCCCCTTATCAGAAAATCGGCATGCAACTCTTTAAGAAGGTCTGTCAGCAGGCCACTGAATCCAATTACTCTGACGTGGGGGTTATCGTTACATTTTTTAACCATTTCAACCCGTTGCTCGAGAGAGAATAGCGTATGTTTTGAAGGGCTTTCGCATACTGCAACAACTACGTCGTCAGCAATTTTGACGGCTCTTTGTAAAATGTCCATATGTCCGCGGGTGAACGGATCAAATGTTCCCGGAAATACAGCTAACATATTGTTTTCTACAGATTGTAATCGTTTATAACATCATTGATGGCTTTCTTAACTTCTGCTGAAGTTATATTCAGCATGGCGTGTTTGTTTTTGACTCTTGTTCTCCATTTCAGATTTGAAGAATCGGCGTGTTCCTTCATAATTTCATCTTCATAAATAGAAACAACGTACTTCATGAAATTTGTCGGACCGACGCGCTTCGGATTGTGGTGGGCATAAATTCCGACTACGGGAATGTTTAGGGCATTGGCCATGTGAACGGCTGCAGAATCAGGTGAGACCACAATACCTGCACAGTCGATAACGCCCAGCATTTCCCTTAGTGATGTTTTCCCGGAAAGATTAATGATCTTGTCTTTAATGGCTCCGCAATTTTCAATGATTTCATCAACAATGGCTTTTTCTTTCTTGCTCTTGCCACTGCAGATTGCTATTTTTAATCCTTTTGAGGCGGCAAAACGGCAGGCCTCAACGTAGCCTACGATGGTCCAATTCTTGTAATCCTTTGAACTGCAAGGAGACAGTACCATGGTTGTCTTGTCTATATGATATTTTCTGGCAACGGAATAATCGCTGTCCGTAAGGTGAAAATCCCATACCGGTTTATCGATCTTGCATCCGATTTCTTCCGCAAAGGCCATGAAACCGTCCAGTACGTGAGGTGATTCAGGAGACTTTACCTTAACATTGGTAAATATCTGCTGCATGTCCATGGCTCTGTCTTTATCAAAGCCAAGCTTAGTATTGGTCTTTACCAGAAGAGAAATGAAGCTGGCCTTTAAAGAACTCTGCATGTCAAGAAGACAGTCAAAAGGCATATCCTTAAGGATTTTCTTTATCCTAATGTATTCTTTAAAACCCCCTTTTTTATTGTAGGCAATAAAATTGATGCCGGGAATGCCTGTCATCAGAGAGCTTTCTGTTTTGCCTATCAGCCATGTTATTTTAGTTTCGGGGAATTGCTTCTGAATCAACTGAACAGCCGCCAAGGCATTAATACAGTCGCCAATTGATGATAATCTCAGACAGCATATATTTTTGGGGGCAGGTATTTTAGCCATAACTTCACAATCCAATAAATCACAATAACAGAATTATAAAACACATTTAGTTTAAAAGAACAAACAAGTATGGCTTATGTTGAATAATTTTGTAGTGACTCATTGATTTGAGATATTTGAGTATGTTGTGCCCAATAATTGCCGATAATTAGCTCAATTTAAGAAATTTTTGTTATTGTTCGCAAACAAAACATATATAAATGCAGGTTACTTTTTGCGGTTGTTAATCTGATTGTTATAATTTTACGTAGGAAGGATGTGTTTGGTTAGTATCAGAAAGTGCAAGGGTGAAGTATGGTTTCAATGAAAGAGAAATTTATTGTTAAGAAAAAAGGGATTTCAATAGTCGTTAATCCAGAGTTCATTCCTGAAACTACAGAAGTTGAAAAAATAATCGAGTATTTTGATGTCAATGAATACAAGGTTAATGCAAAAGTTCTGGATGTCCACTATGGTCGCGGTAAAACATATCTAGTACAGGATCCGTATAACAGAAGAGTTATTATCAGACATTACTGGCGCGGTGGACTTATAGGTAAAGTTTTGGGAGATAAATTCTTATCTTTCTTTGGCAGTTCGCATCGTGCATTCAGGGAATATGATCTGCTGCAGACAATGAAGAAGATGGGACTTCCGGTACCTAAGCCTATAGCAGCCAAGGAAGAAAGAAGTCTTTTCTTTATCAGAAACGATATTGTTATGATGGAAATACCCGGTACAAAGAATTTAGGTGAAATTCTGTCAGCCCGTCGTTTGACTGATGAAGAAATAGCAAAGATTGGCGATGCAGTGGGTAAACTGTTTAAGGCCGGTATCTACCACAGTGACCTAAATATCAACAATATTCTGTTTGACGGTGCCGATAATGTTTGGATCGTTGATTTTGACAAGTGCGTCCAGAGAACCATAGGCAAGAAGCAGTATCATGAGATGGTTAACAGACTCAAGAGATCATTTGATAAGTTTAAAGAGGAGCGTAATAACTTTTATTGGTCTGAATATGACTTCTCCAAACTTCTTCCGGCAATTAAGAGTTCATACGAAAAGAATTATTAATTAAGATATTGACGGTATATGATTCAAAAGAAACGGAAAAGAGCTTTTGTCTCTTTTCCGTTTTGGTTTATTAATGGTTATTTTTTCTGATGAATATCATCTGGCATGATTGCAGTGTCAATTAATTTTTTCTGATAACAGGTTGAGTGTCTTTTCAATTGCGCCTTTGTTGGAATTGAGTACGGAGATGGCATTTCTGCTGAGTTCCGTAAGTTTATTGTTATCATTAAGCAGTGATATTATAACGTTTGGAAGATTCTCCGTGTTTGCGACAACACATGCATTACTGGCAACCAGATCGTTGAAAATCTTCTTAAAATTTCTAATATAAGGACCGCTGATCACGGGGGTATTAACTGCGATGGCTTCGAGAGGATTATGTCCGCCTATGTCTGTCAGACTCCCTGCCATCAGCACCAGAGTTGAGGCGCTCATGTATATGGGCATTTCTCCCATGGTATTACCTATAATCACGTCCACATCGGAGGATATTTCTGCATCGGTTTTTCTTGCTGTTTTAAAGCCTGATTCTTCTGCTATTTTATAAACATTGTCGAATCGTTCCGGATGTCGTGGTATCAGAATCAGCAGAAGTCCAGGAATGTTTTC
This sequence comes from uncultured Ruminobacter sp., assembly GCA_902764345.1. Classification (GTDB taxonomy): domain Bacteria; phylum Pseudomonadota; class Gammaproteobacteria; order Enterobacterales; family Succinivibrionaceae; genus Ruminobacter. Next base: position 21,876 of record CACWVT010000005.1, on the reverse strand, counting down.
CCGTACCTTTTGGAATATATTCAGTGCGATTTCGTCTTCACCTTCATGTGTGCTGGCCACACACAGTATTTTTCTTGGTGCAAAACGCTGACTGAATTGTTCACCGAGTGCAATTTTCTCCTGATTAACATCAATGTCAAATTTGAGAGATCCGGAGATATGCAGTTTATCGGAACTGATTCCAAGTTTTTCAAAATTATTTCTGTCATCGTTAGTCTGACATATGAGCATTGTCAGTCTGTCCCCAATATACTTATTGAAGGATTTTCCCAATAAGGAGTATCTGGATGCACTTCTGTCTGAAAGTCTGGCGTTCATAAGAATAACAGGTACGTTATTTTTCTTTAGTCTCGCAAGAAGATTTGGCCACAATTCAGTTTCCATGATTATCATGGCTGATGGTTTAAGCTGGTCAATAAATCTGTTTACGGCTATTGTCGAGTCAAGAGGGGCATAAAGGTGCTCCACATATGATATGTTTCGGTACAGTGCTGCACCGGTTGGTGTTGAAGTCGTAACTACAACTTTCCTGTCAGGGTTCAATTCATGAAATCTTTTAATTAATGGGAGAGCTCCCATTGTTTCTCCTACGCTTACTGTGTGGAACCATACCGGACAGCCATAATCTTTTGCAGGTATGTCGCCAAGAAGTTCCTTGATTCTGTCACCGTAAGCCGAGCCCTTGGAAGACAACTTTATTTTGAGATATATCACCGGTGCAAGTATAAAAGTAACTGCTTTATAAAGAAATTCCAGCATTATTTTATGTCTTCCCATTTATTACAGATTTTTTCCCAGACCATTTCTGAACGCAGGTTCTTAAGGCATGCAGTTGTTCCGTAACGGCACTGTTTTTTAAAACAAGGGTGGCAAGGTTCATCAGATTCGATAAGCAGTGCGTTTGAAGTGGTCGGCGGGGTGTAAAGAGTGCTTGTTGAGCCAAAAATTGCTATTACACGTACGCCAACTGCGGCACTTACGTGCATAAGTCCGGAGTCATTACAAATTACAAACTGACATAATGCCAGAAGATCTATTGCCTCTTCAATGGTTGTCAGCCCTGCAAGAATATGAACCCTGTCATGAAGATTATCAGGTATGTTCTCTTTTAACTCTTCAGCTGTTTTTATGTCTTTGTTTGAGCCGAATATCCAAACTTCTCTATGACTGTCTGAACTCAGGTATTTCTCTGCTATGGAGGCGTAATATTCGGGTGGCCATTTTTTTGTAGGGCCGAATTCCGCTCCCGGGCAAATGCCAAGAACCGGTGAATTTACGTTAATGGAAAATTTCGAATATGCCGTTTCTGCGTCAGGTTTTATTGTTTTAAGTTTTGGAGTAGGTATTTCCTTCAGATCTTGTTCGTTTTTAACTTCATTATTGGTATGTGCAAGAGATGTGTAACGTGCAATAAGCTTTGGAAAATCCTTTTTATTCTTTCGGTAATCAGAGAGTATGAAATACCTGGATTCGCCGAGCCATCCTCTGCGGTACTTAATTCCGGCAAAAAAAGGAATAAGGGCACTCTTAAATGAATTTGGAAGTATGTACGCCATGTCATAATGCTTTGTTCTCAGTTCTTTTCCGAGGCGGTATCTTTCTCTCAGATTGAATACTCCATGTCCTAACGGCATTAGTATGGCATCTGTAACTTCAGGCATTCTGCGCAGTACGTCAAGGCACCATTTAGGAGCCATTACGTCTATTTCGGCCTCAGGATGAATCTTTTTTAGTTCCATGTAAAGACATTGGGACATGACCAGATCTCCAATCCACGATGGAGCAATTACCAGAATGCGCATAAAAAATCCTTATTAATTTAAGATACATCTGTTATTATAAGTCAAGTCAATCTCAAACTGACGCTGTTTTGTTTATAAGATGGTGATTATTAAAGAAGATTTCAAAAAATATACCGTTACATATTCGGTTATTGCTCTCTGCTTCATTGTTTTTCTGTTGCAGCAATTTATGCACGGAAAGATAGAGTATTTGCTGTTTTTTATTCCCGACAGGATTGTGGATAATTTTGAAATATGGAGGGTTTTTACTCCGGCGTTTCTCCACTTCGGCCTTTTTCACATTCTTTTTAACATCCTCATTTTTTCCTTTTTTGGAAGGCTGATTGAAAACAGCTTCAGCTGGGTGAAGCTGCTACTGATGTTTTTTATTTTTTCAGGCACCAGTAATCTTTTTCAGTATCTTATAAGTCAGAGTTACACATTTGGCGGATTATCAGGTGTTGTATCCGGAGTAGTTGGATACTGCGTGATTATTGCCCTGTCTCCTTGTGCGGACAGCAGATATAAAATGGCAGTGGGGCTGTGCCTGATTAACATAGTATTCAACATTGTGGAATATTTTTCCGACAGTCATGTGGCTTTCGGGGCTCATGCCGCGGGTCTTGCGGCAGGATTGGTCTGGGGGATAATTGATTATCGGAAGATTGTTGCCGGAATGGGCAGAAAAGAAACCCTGGGTGATATTTTCGGCAGACTGGTCGACATCCTGAAGAACAGGTAAATCAGTCGCTTCTGTTAGGTCGAACGAAGCAGCCTCAGTCCCTGTCTTCATTTTAGGCGTCTACTTTACGGTATGTCGCAGATTATTTGGTAACAGCGGTCCGACAGCATTTACGAGTTTTTGCAGTTTTGCCGGATTTTTCTTAATAGTTCCAGGAATCTTTTTCTTAGGTTGTTCTTCAGACTTTTCTTCCATAATGAATATGTACTGATGCCTTATCAGTGTTTCACTCATAACCCTGAAGGTTATCGGATCAGAGAACTCAGGAGAATTATCCGTAATTTTTACGGGCAGCTCCTTGCTCTTCTTAACGCATTTATCGATAAAATCCTTTATGGTAATTACGTTATCTTTTTCAGAACTGAGAATCCTTACGGCAAGAAGATACCTGATTAGATTTAGGTATATACAGCTGCTCAGAATACGCATAAGATCGCCATATTTTTCATTTATGTAATACATGTCGTCTTCAGTTCGCATATACTCCGCAAGTTTAAAGGACTTAAGATAGTCGGATACGGTCTGATCCAGTATTGCTTCGGAAATAGGTGAGAACAGCTCGTGCCTAAGAAAATAAAAAACATTTCTGGTGTGAACAATGATGTCTTTATAACTGATCTTCTTATGTACCATGACAATAGTGGTAATAAGTGCCGGCAGTACAAAGAAATGCTGGATATTATTGCGGAAATAAGTCAGATAAATAATTTGTTTTGGTGATGGCTTTGCATATTTTTCACCATCAATTTTTTCGATATGGAACGGATGAAGTTCCATGGCCTGACGGAGCAGTATCTGGCTCGGAGTTTCGGGGATGATGTCCTGTTTGATGGCAGGACTGCTTTTCAGAACCTGAATATAGAATTTAACTACTTCATGCAGCTTGGAAATACTTAAGGTATGTTTGTTCGCAGACAGGATGGCCAGTGCGCTTAGATTAAGCCCGTTGATAGCGGCAGAGGCATTAAGATTTATGATAATCTGATCTGACAGCTGGTTAACTGTATCGAACAACCATGAAGGCTTGGCATTGGGTGACATCCCTCTGATATCATCCTGCCATGTAGGAATATTCTGTTCCAGATAATTTTTAATGGTTATGGGTTCACCGAAACTGATATACCCGCGACCATAATACTTAAATCTCTTGTATATGTTAAACAGCTGCCAGAAACTTTCCTTTTCCTTCTGTTTTGTTCCTGTGAGTTCATCCATATATGAATTGACTTCAAGTACCTTTTCGTATCCCAAATATATCGGAACAAACGTTATAGGCTTGTTTGGAGTCTGAAGCTGGTTCAGTACAGCCATGGACACGAGTCCCGTGCGCGGAGGCAGGGTTCTGCCGGTTCTGGATCTTCCTCCTTCAATGAAAAATTCGATACTGTATCCTTTGGTACACAGTGTATGGATATATTCCCTGAATACGGCCGTATACAGAGTATCTCCTTTGAATTTGCGACGCATGAAGAATGCTCCGCAGGCGCGCAGATACCTGTTAATAGGAAAGAAGTTTAAATTATTGCCGGCCACTACATGAGGAACGACAAGACATTCGTTAAAAAGAGCATAAAACAGCAGCAGGTAGTCCATATGACTGCGATGGCATGGAACGTAGATAATTTCATGTTCCTTGCGAATGAGTTCGTGAACCTTGGCCGCTCCTTTTATGGTGATACCCTGATACAGTTTATTCCACACAAGATGAAGCAGTACAGAGGTAAAGCGGAGTGACGAGTAGGAAATGTCCGCAAGTATTTCATCAAGCATACTGTATGCATCTGATTCAATTTCAGAGTAATTTTTTCCGGTATCCCTGCTTATCTGTTTGATGGCTTCTTTTATGTTGTCGCTCTGCAGCAATTCCTGAATCAGATATTGTCTGTTAGGGAGCCTTGGCCCAATGAATTCGAGATGTCTGTTTTCAAAATCAGCTCTTGTAAGACTTGCCAGCTGAAGAACAACTTTGTCTTCCGGGTACTCCGCTATCAGTTTGTTTAGACTTATTGGTTCAGACAGAACTGTCAGGTTATCAAGTCCAAGAAAAACTACCCGAAGAAACTTTCTGAACATGCTTCGTGGTCGGTTGATGGGATCTTTGTATGCTTCACCCACATGTCCGGGATTTCTCCCCCAAAAGATACTGACGGGGATAATCTGTAAATCTTCACCGGTTTTTTTTGAATAGTTAATCCATTCACGGAAGTTTTTTTCAAAGTTGTAGTCTTTGGCTTTCCCGGAAAACAAAAGATTAACCTTTTTCATGTAGGTGGTACGGGGAATTTTACGGTTGCCGTATTCAATAACGGAAAAAGGATTTGGAAGCCTTTGTGCACGGGTAAGCTTTTCCAGAGTTAACATGTCACTTATGGAATTGGACTGCATTATGTAGCAGACTCTTTTGTTGTCATCAAGATTGAGACTGTCCCTTAGATTTTCCTTTTTATAGTGACATGCCCCCAAGAACTTAACGGGAACGTAAAAAATGGCTCTGAGTATGTTTTCTTTAAGCATAGCCGTCCCCCTCCCGTTTTTAAGTAAATAAGGCTTATACTTTTTATTATACTTACGATCCCTTTATTTTAATGTGATTAAACAGAAAAAAGTTATCATGATGAGTCCATGCGAAATAACAATTAGATTTTTACCGTAATATATCGCTGTAAATCAGCGAATGACTCAGATAAGATTCAGCATGGCTGATGGAAATGTATTCTGTAATTTCTGACCTGGGCTTTATTTGGCATAATCAGGTAAAAGTATTATGATTTATATAGAGTGTTATTCTGTACGGATACGGTGGTATTCCGGACAGCATAGGAAACGTATATATGGTATCTGAGGAACAGAAATATTCACGTCTGGTGGTCATGGCATCACTTAGTTCAATTGCCATGGCACTGATTCTTGTGTTGGCCAAGATGTTTGTATGGTTTTTTTCCAATTCCATAACCATTCTGGCATCAATGACCGATTCCATGATGGATCTGGTCACGTCGCTTATTAACTATCTTGCAGTAAGATGGGCCATAAAGCCTCCCGATGAGGACCATAATTACGGTCATGCAAAAATGGAGGCTCTTGCCGGTCTTGCACAGTGTGCGTTTATATCCGCTTCAGCGGTTTTCCTGCTTGTGAGTTCCGTAAACAGGTATCTGAATCCGGTGCCTCTTGTGAATATAGATCTTGGTATTTACGTTACATATCTGGCTCTTATTCTTACCATGGTTGTGGTGGCATTCCAAACCTACGTCGTTAAAAAAACCAACAGTCAGATTATTGCTGCGGACAGGCTTCATTGTCAGAGTGACATATATTCTAATGTGGCTATTATCGTATCCCTGTTCATATCATCAACCGGATATGAAATAGCTGACGTTATTTTTGCATTGATGATTACCTTATACATTGCATGGGGAGTTCATGGCATAGGGGTCAGATCTCTGGATGTACTTCTGGATAAAAAGATCTCCAATTACATTATAGATGACATAACTTCGATAATGATGGCAACTCCGGGGGTGATGGGTTTACACGAGATGAGAACACGCAGAGTCGGTAACTGGATATATGTACAGGTTCATATGTGCATAGACAGAAATATTTCTCTCGAAGAAGCTCATGCTATTGCTTCAAAAGCACAAAAAGCGGTATTATGCAAATATTCACAGGCCGACATATTGATACATATGGATCCTGTCAATAATCCTGAAAAAGTGAATAACATAAGGTTGTAGCAGTGATTTTAGAGCAGATTTGGGATACCATCAGGACAGAAGCCACAAGCATGATGGTTAAGGAGCCAATGCTTGGCAGTTTTTTTCTTCAGGCCATAATTAATCAGAAAAGCTTTGCTGATGCTTTAAGTTTTCAACTTTCAAACAGACTCAACTCAACGGTAATGCCGGCTGTTGTATTACGTGAAATTTTCGACGAAGCCTTTGCGAGTGATGACAGCATTATTCGGGCGGCTGGTATTGATCTTGAGGCAGTAAAGGCAAGGGATCCTGCGGTTCTATATTACACCACGCCGTTACTGTATCTTAAAGGTTATCAGGCTATTCAGGCATACAGAATAGCTCACTGGCTGTGGATGAATCAGAGACATGAGATGGCTTATTTTCTGCAGAATATCATTTCAGTTACATTCGGTGTTGATATTCATCCTGCGGCCAAAATTGGCGCAGGCATCATGTTTGACCATGCCACCGGGATTGTTATCGGTGAAACTGCAGTCGTTGGTGATGATGTATCGTTCCTGCATAATGTAACACTGGGCGGTACCGGACATGAGCACGGTGACAGACATCCAAAAATTTGCAGTGGGGTTATGATTGGCGCTGGTGCCAGTATTTTGGGAAACATAATAGTTGGAACCGGAGCCAAAATAGGAGCAGGAAGTGTGGTGTTGCATGATGTTGAGGCACATACTACCGTTGCCGGTGTTCCTGCAAAGGTTGTTGGAAAATGTTCCTGCGAAAAACCAAGTGATGACATGGATCAGCAGATCTTGTAGGAGGTAATTATGTATCTTAGCACTTCAAAAATCTGTACCATATATGGTGACTCTGTTGACGTATTGGAACCGCTGTTTAATTCATACGGTGGCCGGAAGGAGTTTTACGGTCAGGTTGTTACGGTAAAGTGTTTTGAACAGATAGGGCTGATTCTTGATATTCTCCGTCAGGACGGATCCGGTAAAGTACTGGTTATTGATGCCGGTGGTTCTCTTAGAAAGGCCGTAATATCCGAAGATATAATTTCCCTGGCAACTCATAACGCCTGGGAGGGGATTGTCTGTTACGGAGCTGTATGCGATGTGAAGGAACTTTCAGAGTTCGATATCGGTATAAAGGCAGTGGGAGCTTATCCTGTACTGGCAGAAGAAAGTGATCAGGGCGAGCAGGATTGTCCGGTCAACTTTGCCGGTACCTCAATCTATTCTGGTGATTACATATATGCAGATGAAACAGGGGTAGTTCTTAGTCAGGAGCCTTTGGATCTTAACAGTTAGTATTATTTATCTGTTTTTATCATGCCTATGGAGCTGGCAATTCTTCGTTGCCAGCTACACATTTTCTCTTTCAGATTACTGTTTTCTCTGCGAAGAGCCTCATTTTCCTGAAGTGATGACTTCAATTTACACTCTGAATCATGCAGTTTCTGATCGCAGGCTGACTGATAGCTGCTGATCTTGTTTTTCAGACTTTCTATTTTCTGAATTATTTCATCCTGTTCGGAAAATTCGGCCATAAATTCCCCCTAAATTTAGAGAATATATCTGCTGAGATCCTCATCTTCAACGAGCGTATCGAGGTGTTCCGATACATAGGCTTTATCAATTGTAAAAGATGAGCCGCGATATTCAGGTGCGTTGAAAGAAATGTCCTCGGTAAGTTTTTCCATTATGGTATGCAGGCGCCTTGCACCGATGTTTTCAGTGGTGCTGTTTACTGAGTAAGCAGCTTCGGCAATGGCTTCGATACCGTCTTCGGTAAACTTAATTTCTACTCCTTCAGTTTCCATGAGTTTAATGCACTGTTCAGTCAAAGATGCATGAGGTTCAGTGAGGATTCTGGCAAAATCCTTTGCGGTCAGTGGCTGAAGTTCAACTCGTATAGGCAGTCTGCCCTGGAGTTCGGGAATAAGATCTGAAGGTTTTGATAATTGGAACGCTCCAGAGGTAATAAAGAGAATATGATCTGTTTTGATCATTCCGTACTTTGTTCTTACGGCACAGCCTTCAATCAGAGGAAGAAGATCTCTCTGAACACCTTCTCTTGAGACTCTTGTCTGAGTATCGTTTTTGTTCTCGCAGATCTTATCTATTTCATCGATGAAGATAATTCCATGATTTTCGACAAGATTGATTAAATCAATTCTCAGATCATTCTCGTTGATTAACTTAGAAACCTCATCGTCAATAATAGCCTTCATGGCTTCAGTTACTTTAACTTTGGATGGCGTTGACGGTCCGATTTTTATCTGTCCAAAAAGTTCTTCCAACTGACTGGCCATGTCTTCCATTCCCGGCGGGGTCATGATCTGTACGTTGGAATGGTCAGCTGAAGGAGGGAGCACGATACTGATTTCCTCATTATCATAGGTACCCTTCCTCAGATCTTCCAGAATCTCCTCCTGTGTAGGTATCTGATAAAAGAAGGTTCCTGATTCGTCCGATTCCTGATGGTCTTCCTTCAGTTTTGCGAGAATTGCTTCAACCACCTTTTTTTCAGCTTTGGCAGAAGCTTCACTCTGGTGCTTTTTATGCTGCTGTTCGCGAAGCATTTTCATGGCAACATTCGCCAGATCCTTGATTATGGAATCAACTTCCTTGCCGACGTAACCGACTTCTGTGAATTTCGTGGCCTCAACCTTCAGAAAAGGAGCGTCCGTGAGTTTTGCCAGTCGTCTGGCAATTTCTGTCTTACCTACACCGGTAGGACCTATCATTAAAATATTCTTTGGAGTGACTTCAGATCTGAACTTCTCATCCAGTTGCATGCGTCTCCATCTGTTGCGCATTGCTATTGCCACGGAACGTTTTGCTTTATCCTGGCCAATGATGTGTTTATTCAGCTGTTCTACAATTTTACTAGGGGTTAAATCGTTCATCTGCAATAAATTCCGTTAAGATAAATGTTGCGCTGCTGTCACGCCTCAATTGATTCAATTGTGAATTTGTTGTTGGTGAATACGCAGATTTCACCTGCGATGGTAAGAGCTTTCTTAACTATTTCTTCAGCATCAAGGTCGGTATTTTCCAGCAATGCCTTGGCGGCACTGTACGCATAATTACCACCTGAGCCTATGGCCAGAAGATCATCATCCTGTGTAATGACGTCACCGGCACCGCTGATAAGAAAAGATTTTGACTTATCAGCCACAATCATCATGGCTTCCAGTCGCCTGAGGGCCTTATCGGTTCTCCAAAGTTTGGAGAAGGAAATTACGCCTTTTTCAAAATTGCCGTTACTGGATTTTACCTGTTCTTCGAAAATATCCAGAAGTGTGAATGCATCTGCGGTTGAACCCGCAAAGCCGGATATAATGGTTCCATTGTTTAATTTTCTGACTTTTCTGGCATTCGCTTTTAGAACTGTGTTTCCGAGAGAGACCTGTCCGTCTCCTCCGATTACAACCTTGCCATTTCTGCGGACTGATACGATAGTTGTCATGAGTTGATTATAAATCCGTTAATGTTTTAGTATTTGACAAGGGCACATGATGACCCCAGTTTTGCATTTACGATTTCGGCTCTTGATTTCTCTGCTTCGGCCTGTGTTGAGTAAGGGCCAACACGGACGGCGAATGCATATCCGCCACCGATCCTTTTGTGGAAAACGTTGGATTCCTTGCCGTGGAACGCAAGCATTGCCTTTTTTTCCTGAGCAAGTTTCTCAGTTCGGTAATTCTCAGCGCATTCAATATAGAATTTCCCGGGAAGCGCCGGTTTTGAAGGTACGGTACCGGTGCCTTTAGAGGAAGCGACTGAATCCTGTTGGTTTTTGGCCATCTGCTTGGCTTTTTTCTCTTCGGCAAGTCTGCGTTTTTCTTCTGCAAGACGTCGTTTTTCCTCGGCTATTCTGGCCTTCTCTTCTTCAATTCTGCGACGCTCTTCTTCCAGTTTTCTTCTTTTTTCCGCCAATGCCTTTTTTCTGGCATTTTCTCGGGCAATCGTTTCTGCTTCATAGTTTCGGGTAATGGTTACGCCTGAACCGGTATCAATACTCTTCTTTTCCAGAATTTCAGTGTACTGATACCTGTTGACGTTATCGGCAACCTGCTTCTTTCCAGATTGTTGTGAGTTTTTCTGGGAATAAGTCGCAGGTTTGCCTGACTGTTTATTTGACTGCAATTGCCACAACAAAGCACCCAGCATGGCAATAATTAATATCGCCGCCAGGATGATGATTTTTGCCTGCCATCCGGAAACCTGACTCTTTTTAGAGCCTTTTTTGGATGACCTTTTTCTGGTTCTTACAGTCGCTACCATTACATTCTGTCCAGAACATTAATGCCGAGCATGCCGAGGCCTGTCTTGAGAATTGACGAAGCTGCTTTACACAGTGAAAGACGACTTGCCTTAATATCTGCCGGTACATCATCCTTGTTGATAGGACATGCTTCGTAGAATCTCATGAAAAGGCCTGCGAGTTCATATACGTAGGTACAAATGAGGTGAGGGGCAATCTTTGCGGCCGCATTGTTAACAGCCTCATTAAACTTGACAAACTGCTGTGCAAGCGCCTCTTCTTCCGGGGTATTGATAACAATACTGCCGGGTTCCGCATCACCTGCTTTTTTGAAGATTGACTGTATGCGGCTGTACGCATACTGGAGATACGGTGCAGTATTGCCTTCGAAGGTCAGCATGTTATCCCAGTCAAAAACATAGTCGGTGGTTCTGTTTTTTGAAAGGTCGGCATATTTAACTGCGCCCATAGCCACGGTTTTAATAACCTGTTCCCTGAGATCTTCAGGAAGATCGTTGTTTCTCTGTGCTATAAGTTCAGCTGCTCTGGTTTCGGCTTCATTCAGCAGATCTTTTAATTTAACGGTACCGCCGTCGCGGGTCTTGAACGGCTTGCCGTCTTTGCCGAGCATCATGCCAAAAGCTCCGTGTTCGAGAACAACCCCGTCAGGAACATATCCGGCAAGGCGGGCAATTTCCCATGACATCATCAGATGTTCGTGCTGGCGACTGTCTGCAAAGCAGATGATTCTGTTAGCGCCGAGAGTTTCACAACGGTACTTTGTACATGCAATGTCTGTAGTGGTATAGAGGAAGCCACCGTCCTTTTTCTGGACAATCACGCCACGAGGATTTCCGTCCTTGTCTGCGAAGTTCTTGAGGTAAACAACCATTGCACCGTCATCCTTCACAGCGAGATTCTTGTTGACAAGGTCTTCGACCAGAGGTTTGAGCATAGGGTTGTATAAGCTTTCACCCATGATGTCGTTTTCTGTGAGGGAAATGTTTAGCCTGTCATATATTTCCTGGTTCTGAACCATGGTGATGTTAACAAGCTTTTTCCACATCTTAAGACAGTATTCATCGCCACTCTGAAGTTTAACGACGTAGCCTCTTGCCTTGACTGCAAATTCTTCATCGCTTTCATAGCATTTTTTGGCTTCACGATAGAAAATGCGATCAGCATGCCGAACTGGGTTCCCCAGTCTCCTATGTGGTTTGCTCTGATAACCTTGTGACCAAGGAATTCCAGAATACGGACTACCGCATCACCGATAACCGTTGAACGGATGTGATGAACTGCCATTTCCTTGGCAACGTTAGGAGAGGAGTAGTCTATAACCACTGTTTCCGGTTTGGCGGCCGTTTTTACGCCGAGATGTTCGTCATTAAGGATTGCTTCAACCTGAGAAGCCAGATAATTTTTACTAACAAAGAAATTGATAAATCCAGGACCAGCAATTTCAACCTTGGTAATCTCATCCGTTACGGGGATGCTGTCAACAATCAGTGAAGCGATTTCCTGTGGCTTCTTCTTCATAGGCTTGGCCAGAAGCATGGCAAGATTGGTGGCGTAATCACCGTTCTTCTTATCCTTGGTGTTTTCAATCATTACTCGGATTGTTGCATCCTGAGGAATAAGATTATTCTTTTTAAACTGTTCGACTATTTCGGTTAAGATGTCTTGAATTTTCTGTTTCATAATCGCGATTGCTATATTAGTAAAATACACAAATTTTGCTAAATTTTACTCTGTCAGCGTTTTTTTTTCCACTTAAATAATAAATCGGGAATTAACGCTCATGCATCAGTTATTCATTGCTCAGCGGATCTATTTCAATTACGGCATGAACTCCCGATTTGTCCCGGAATTTATCAATATTTGCAATGATTATGTCGACAAAATCCGACAGGTCTTTTTTTCCTGCGGCATTAATCAGTATGTTAAAGTGATATCGTTTTTGTTTTCTTGCAATATACGCTGATGACGGATGCATAACTTTCACTGATTGGAATTTTTGAGATTCACGGAGCATGAATGCGTAGGCATCAGAAATAAACGTTATAACTTTTTCACGTGATGAGCTGTCAGCTTTTAGTATGGCATTGCTTGTGAATGGAGGCAGCATCAGTTGTCTCCTTATATTAAGACAGTTTTCTGTAAAGGCCTGATATCCCCCGGCCAGAAGCGTTGTAAGAACCGGATGTTCCGGACTGTGTGTCTGAAGAAATACGTATCCCTGTTTATTTCCGCGACCTGATCTTCCCGCAACCTGCACTATCAGTTGTGCAAGCAGCTCGTGGGCACGGTAATTATTTGAAAAAAGGCAGGAATCAATATCAACAATCCCTACCAAGGTGACGTTTGGAAAATGATGTCCTTTTGCCAGCATCTGCGTGCCGATGATAATGTTGTACTTGTTGTCATTAATGTCATCGAGGAGTGTGTTGAGGGTTCCTTTTCCGCTGACGGAATCTCTGTCAACTCTGACTGGACGGGCGTTGGGAAACAGCTGCATCAGGTGCTCAAAAATCTGTTCTGTACCGTTTCCGGTAGGTGTCAGCTCGGTAAATCCGCACTGCGGACACTGATGTGGAATACTGTATCTGGATTCGCAATGGTGGCACAACAGCTTGTTTTCGGTCTTGTGATACGTAAGACTGGAATCGCAGTTGGTGCACATGAAAACATATCCGCAGTTGTGGCAGATGAGTTTCTGTGAATATCCCCTGCGGTTCAGAAGGAGCAATGCCTGATTGCCCTTAGCCAGTTCTTCATTTATGTGGAGAGCCAGTTCCCTTGAGATACCATGATCTATGAATTGTTTACGCATGTCGATGATACTGAATATTGCATCGGTGGCGTTTCCAGCTCTTCTTGTCAGTATCAGTTCCCTGTATTTGTTTTTTCGGATGTTGTTTACGGTTTCGATAGAAGGGGTAGCTGTTCCCATGACTACCGGAATATTACGAAGATATCCCAGCATTACGGCGCAGTCTCTGGCATGATACCTGAATCCGTCACCCTGACGGTATGATGAATCATGTTCTTCATCGATGATGATAATTCCTAGATTAGGGATGTTTGCGAAAAGGGCGCTTCTGGTTCCTATGAGTATTGCCGCTTCGTTTCGCTGCATCATGACAAAAGATTCAAAACGTTCACTGTCATTCATGGATGAATGAATGCATACTATGGGAGCATTGAACCGATCGTAAAATCTTTTTACCGTCTGCGGGGTAAGGTTTATTTCCGGGACAAGAACCAGGGCCTGTTTGCCCTCAGCCAATTTATCGGCTATGAGCTGAAGGTATATTTCGGTCTTTCCCGAACCGGTAACACCATTTATCACAAAGACGTTGAACCCGGAGGCAGAGCTGATTGTATCGTATGCCGCCTGCTGTTCCTCATTAAGTTTTTTGGTACCTGTTACCTCTAGCTGTTCCTGTGACCATTCATTTACCTGATCACGAAGATTGGTTTTAGTTATGAGATTCAGCCCCGATAATTTGTTAATGATGGCTGAACTGATTCCAAGTTCTTTTAATTTGTGAGTTGTACACGGGGACTGTCTGATGATTTCAAGTGTCGACTGACATGCTTTTGCTCTTTTTATCGAGGAAGTGTCGGCTCCGGGGGCGGCTGACCACAGATCGATAGGTTTAAGTTCTGCTTTATTCTGTTTTTTCAGAAGAGGTGGCAGAGCAGTATAGAAAACCTCTCCTACAGGATAGTGATAATATGATGATGCCCATGAGAGAAGGCGAATGGCATACATGTCAAATACGGGGGTGTCATCAAGAATTTCTTCAACTTCCCTGATAACGCCTCTGCCCGAATACGACTGCTTATCCGATGTGCTTACAATAACACCTATGGTTTTTCTGTTACCGAATTTGACAAGCGCACGACATCCGCACAGATTTCTGTCTGAATAAACAATATTCTGTGGTGTTTTGTATTCAAAGGTTTGATATATCGGAGTGTTTACGGCTAACTGTAAGTACATGGCAATATTAAATGTCAAAAAATCAAAAGTTTATCTTGCAGAACATTGCTCAATAATATATCATTCGCATGCATTTTTATATTTTTGTTTGTATTTTACATCGTATCTGACGCGAAAAGTGGTCAGAAGGGCGATGTAACTCTATCTTAAGAGGTTTTCCATGAAAAAAGATATTCATCCAGCATACGACGTTGTAACCGTTAAGTGCTCATGCGGTAATACTTTCCAGACCCGCTCAACCGTTGGTCACGACATCGTTATTGATGTTTGTTCAGCTTGTCATCCTTTCTACACCGGTAAGCAGAAGATTGTTGATACCGGCGGACGTGTAGAACGCTTCAACAAGCGCTTCGGTATGCTTTCTTCAAAGAAGTAAAAGGCTTCTGAAAGTAAATCAATCAAGACACACTGCACTGTCGTGCAGTGTGTTCTTTTTTTGGGGAAGAGAAACTTCACAAACAATGACAGACTTTCTGACCTTTTTTGCGTAATTAATGCGCTATCAATTCTTAAAATTGTGGGATAATCATAAATTTTATAAAGATAAGCCCCGTATCCTGTAACAAAAGAAAAATTCTCGCTTATAATTAAACCCTACACACTCAGTATACAGATAACTAGGTATACTCAGAATAGGTGGAATTGTATATTTTGTTGTTATACAAAGGGTTAATAAAATTAGAAAAACGTAACAACATACTGTGCCAGGTATGTTGTAATTCGGAGATTATCGAATGGCCGATAAGAAATTACATGATGATGCTTTGGATTACCATGCTCATCCGACACCTGGTAAGATCTCCATTGAGATTACCAAACCAGCTGATACGTCACATGATCTGACTCTGGCTTACAGTCCTGGAGTTGCAGAACCAGTACGTGAAATAGCCAAGAATCCAGAAGATGCGTACAAGTACACCATCAAGGGCAACCTTGTTGCCGTTATATCAAACGGTACCGCAATATTAGGTCTGGGTAATTTAGGTCCTTTGGCCTCTAAGCCGGTCATGGAAGGAAAGGCTCTGCTGTTCAAACGTTTCGCAAATGTAAATGCCATAGATATCGAAGTTAAACACAAGGATGTTGATGATTTTGTTAATACCGTTGCTAACATTGCCGATACCTTTGGCGGTATTAACCTTGAGGACATTAAGGCTCCGGAATGCTTTGAAATTGAAGAAAAGTTAAAGAAAATCTGTTCAATTCCTGTATTCCACGATGATCAGCACGGCACTGCCATTGTTACTACTGCAGGTATGCTGAATGCTTTGCAGCTTCAGGGTAAGAAGGTTGAAGACTGCAGAGTTGTATGTCTTGGCGCAGGGGCTGCCGGTATAGCATGTTCAACATTCCTGTTACAGTGTGGCGTAAAACCAGAAAACTTCTTTATGATTGATCGTCACGGCGTCATTAGATCCGACAGAACCGATCTGAACGAACAGAAGAAGAAATTCATCAACGATACCGGTCCAAAGACTTTAGCTGAAGCCATGGAAGGTGCAGATGCGTTCCTTGGTGTGTCAGGTCCTAATCTGGTGACTAGAGAAGAGGTCATGAGTATGGCTCCAAAGGCTGTAATTCTTGCCTGTTCAAATCCTGATCCGGAAGTTTCCCCGGCACTTGTTCAGGAAGTTCGCCCTGACATTATTTTCGGAACCGGAAGATCGGATTATCCAAATCAGATTAACAATGTAATCTGTTTCCCATTCCTTTTCAGAGGTGCCTTAGACGTAAGAGCCACCGAAATTAATCTCGAAATGAAGAAGGCTGCAATGAATGCAATTCGCCTGCTGGCTCAGGAACCGGTTCCTGAAGAAGTTGCAAAGGCTTGTGGTGAAGATCATTTTGAGTTCGGACCTCATTACATTATGCCTAAGCCTGTAGATCACCGCCTGTATTCATGGGTATCAAAGGCCGTTGCTGAGGCAGCCGTGAAATCAGGTGTCGCACGTGCTCCGCTTCCTGATCACTATCTGGAAAACGAATAATCCCGGTGAGTCCGGTTACGGACTTAATGCGGTATGAACCATAACCCCCCGTTACCTGTGTAACGGGGGGTTATTTTTTATCGTCCGGAAACGGAATTGATTACGTTCTGGAGTGAAAACCGGATAATTACTGAGGTTTTCTGGTCAGAATGACTCCGCTCTCAATATGCTCCTCGGTATAAGGGAACTGGTCAAAGAAGGCGAATCTGCTGATGTCATGGGTTTCGGTCAGGGATTTGAGATTGTCCATCAGGGTAACCGGATTGCATGAAATGTAAATGATGATCTCGTATCTCTTAAGCAGATCGATGGTATCCGGATCCAGACCTGCTCTCGGCGGATCAACCAGTACGGCCCTGCATGAGTAGTCATCAAGATTTACGTTGTTGTTCTTAAGACGGTTGAATTCCCTCTTCTTGTTTAAGGCTTCGGTGAACTCCTCGGCACTCAGGCGGATAATCTTGAGATTGGTTACGTTGTTCATGGCAATGTTAATCTGAGCCGATTCCACGCTGGTCTTGGAAATTTCCGTGGCAAGGATCTTTCTGAAATTTCCTGACAAGGCGATGGAGAAATTGCCGTTACCGCAGTAAAGCTCCAGCAGATCGGTGTCACTTAATCCTCTGGTATTGTCCTGAACCCAGGTGAGCATTTTTTCGGAAACGTGGGCGTTCGGCTGGGTAAAGCTGTTTTCCACCTGCTGATATCTGTACTTTCTGCCGTTAACAGTGAGAGTTTCGTAAACGCAGTCGGTATCCAGAAGAATCTTCTGTTTCAGGGCTCTGCCTATGATGTTTATGACGTTATCCGGAAATCTTTCACGGAGCTGTTTAAGAAGGTTGCGGGCGGCTTCAATCCAGACTTCATCAAGCTTTCTGTGATAAAGAAGGGTAATTAAGGCCTCTCCGCTCAGGGTTGTCAGAAAGTTAATTTCGAAAAATTTCCGGGTGAGTTCGGCGTTTCCGCTTATGAGTTCGGCAATGACCGGCATGAGTCTGTTGATTAGAACCGAAGCCGTAGGGAACTGTTTAAGGAAAGCCTTTCTTTTGTTCTGGTCAGAGGTGTCCACCATGTAGTAACGCACGGTATCGCCTTCGAGATAAATACAGAATTTGGCTCTCATTCTGTAGTGAATCGGATCGGAGGTAAAGATTTCCGGGGCGGGAACGTTAAAAAGATTTTTAAACTCGGCCGTTAATCTTGAGGTCTTCACGGTTAACTGCTGTTCATAGGTGGAGGTATCTAATATTTCAAAATCTTTCATATAAAACCTTCTGGCTTAAAACTTAATCGGCGAGGATTATAACAGAACATTAAGGATTCTAAAAACTTATTCACAGAAGGGGGATTTCCCCTTCAGCCGGGGGCGGATTGTTTTTTTGTGGATAAATCAATATAATGCCGTCGCATTATGTTAAGAATAAGCTTTTACTTCAGCTTTTAGGAACGGTTCGGGATGCCGCAGGCGTTGAATATGCGATGCTACATCCGATTTTGATTTAACCTTAATGAATGTAATTTATTTGATGATACAATGACTGTGACTTTTGAATTCCGGTTGTTTTTTGACCGGAAAAGCAAGGAAATACGGTGAAAATCCGAAACTGTCGCGCAACGGTGATATCGTCGGTGGGAACTGCGTGTTCTTTTCCCGGCGTTCAGTCCGAACACTTGCCAATGGTCTTAGTAATTTTACATGTCTACGCGCAATGGATAGTTTTATGAAAAAAAATGTACTCTTAGCAGGTTTGTTCGTGCCTGTTCTCGCTTATGCCGGAACCGATACAACGGATGAAGTTGTTGTTTCCGCATCCCGTATTTCCGAAACAAAGACACACGTTCTCGGTCAGATTGACGTTATTACCGAGAAGGAAATTCAGGAAAGAA
This sequence comes from uncultured Ruminobacter sp., assembly GCA_902764345.1. Lineage (GTDB taxonomy): Bacteria > Pseudomonadota > Gammaproteobacteria > Enterobacterales > Succinivibrionaceae > Ruminobacter. Next base: position 3,493 of record CACWVT010000005.1, on the reverse strand, counting down.
ATCTGAAAACCTTAACTGATATTGTTGCACTTTTACCTAGTGTACAGGTTACATCATATGGTGGCAGAGGTCAGAATGCATCATTCTACGTTCGCGGCGGTAATTCAAATCAGGTACTCGTGCTTCTTGACGGTGAATCACTGAGCACCAGCAAGATAGGTGAATTAAACGCCAATCATATACCAGCCAACATGATTGAGAAGGTTGAGTTCATTAGAGGCCACAGGGCTTCCGTTTACGGTGCCAATGCTGTTCTCGGTGTAATTAATATCATTACCAAGCCTGAATATAAGAACAAGCAGAGAGCCGCATATACTTATTCGAGCTATGATACCCACGACTTCAATCTGCAGAATACTTTTGCAATTACCGAAAATGATGCATTAAAGGTAACAGGTGGCGTAAGCAGTTCTGACGGGTTTAATGTACATCCCGTTCCCGGAATTAATGATGGGGCCAGACACGGATTTGACAACTATGATGTTCAAATAGGCTACTCACATACTTTCGACAACGATCTGGAAATAAGAGCCGACTACAAGCGCATTAAGAATGAAGGTGATTACGACAATTCATGGAACGGTGTTGCCGGCACCAGCGTGAACTACGACGAAAACCAGATCGCGTCAATCGGAGCCGATTTCGGTAATGATCTGTATGCTTTCGATTTCGGTACCATGTACACCCATGACAATGACTACAATCATCCAAAGGGTGTTCCTGTTTCCGACATGCAGTCCTCTGCATTCAAGATGGATACCATTAATTCTCATTTCACCAATGAATTCTATCCCGTAACTGATCTGAGACTTGGTTTCGGGGCTGACTATGCTTACAGCAGACTTAATAAGAATTCAAAGGTTGAATGGAGCGGCAATTTCGCAAACAGTGCGATTTCAATTAACAATAAGGCTGCCTTTGTATTTGCAAGGTACGATTATTCATTCCTGTCAGGTGAATTGTCAGGAAGAATTGACGACAATTCCGTTTACGGTTCTGAAGGAACTTATAATGTTGGAATCGGTGCATCATTCCTTGAAGATTACCAGTTCTCCGTAAGATACGGAACGGCTTATAGAGCGCCTAACATGCAGGAATTATATTATCCTGGATATGGCAACAGCAGACTGGATCCGGAAAAGTCCAAGAATCTTGAAGTTACTTTGAGAAACCAGTATTTCTTTATTTCAGGTTTTTACAATAACATAAAGGATCAAATAGGTTCAGACCCTCTTACCTGGCAGTATGAAAACATCAGCAAGGTTAATATCAAGGGTGTTGAAGGCGGAGCAAATATTCCGTTTGCAAAGTATCATGAACTCGACTTCTCTGCATCTCTTATGAATCCGAAGAACAAGGATACTCATAAGACAGTATACGGCAGGGCCAAGCAGCTCTACAAGGCAAAGTACATGTTCGATTCAGATGATATGTTCGCTGATTTTGGTTTAGACGGCTATGCCGATTACAGATTTACCTCAAAGAGAACATTCTCAAACGGCAAGACTCTGGGCGGGTTCGCTGTTGTTAACTTAGGTGTAGGCGTAACTCCTGCAGGAATGAACAAATATGTACGTTTCGGATTCGGTATTGATAATCTGCTTGATAAGAAGTATGAATACAATGCAGGCTATCCTACCGGTGGCAGAGTATATTCAGGTACAATCGAAATAAAGAATCTGTTTTAATTATTTCTGATTTGGATTTATTATTAGGGCGTCGGTATATCCGACGCCCTTTTTTGTAAAGAATAGAGATTACCATGAATTACAGTGTTCTTTTTTTTGATTCAGGAATAGGCGGACTGTCAGTTTGTCAGGAGGCTATGAGACAGAACGGGAATATTAATCCCCTGTATCTGTTTGATAATCTTTGTTTTCCGTATGGTATTCAGCCGGATGATGTTGTAATACGCAGAGTAGTGGATCTGATTCAGAGATTTACTTCGGCAATTCACGTGGATCTTGTCGTAATCGCCTGCAATACGGCAAGTACCGTGGCTTTGGAACAGGTCAGGAAATCCGTGACTATTCCCATTGTCGGTGTTGTTCCTGCCATTAAACCGGCTTCAAAGATAACCAGAAACGGGGTTATAGGTCTTCTGGCTACACCAGCCACAATAAGACGAAAATATACGATGGATCTTATTAACGCCTTTGCACATGATAAGAAGATACTGAAAATAGGAACATCAGAATTAGTAGAAATAGCTGAAAGAAAAATGATCGGCTTACCGTATGATGCCGAAATAATTAGTCACGTTCTTAACGAGTGGACATGCGGGGATGTCAGACCTGATACCGTAGTTCTCGGCTGTACACATTTTCCGCACTTAAGAGACGAAATCCAGAAGGTCCTTCCTGAGGTCGTTTTAGTAGATTCCGGCGATGCCATAGCCAGAAGAATAAGATATCTTCTTGAAAATGAGAAAGAAAAAAACTGTGAAAATACAGAAAATTCTGTCACAGAGGTAATAACCGAACCTACGGCCTACTGTACGGATATCAGAAAACTGAACAGCGAACTTATATCCGGTTTCAGAAAGTTCGGATTTAGTGATCTCAGAATTTTCGCATGATAAAGGCTATGCGGATATTGTCCTGTTGTTTGCTTCCTTGACTGACAGTTTTCTGCCCTTTACCTCGCGACCGTTCAGACCGGATATGAATGAGTCCTTTTCCGTACTGAGCACGCGTACGAAGGCGAAGTTTTTACGCTTCTTTGTTTTTGGGTCCTTAGGAATTTTTATGGAGCAGATGTTTTTGCTGACGCCGAATAAGATTTTCTTCAATTCAAATTCGTTTAAGGCAAACGGTATGTTGCCGATAAAAATATCACACACCGCAGATTCATCCTCAGGCATTGGGATAAAGGAAAAATAGGTTTTCTGAGGTGGTTCGGAAGAGTTCTGTGGTTTATTGGTATTCACCGGGTTGGAAAGAGATTTCTTTAAATTCTTCGGAAGGTCTATCGGTGCATCATCAGGTCTTGCGTTCTCAATTTCGTCAGTAACTATTTTATCCTTAAGAGTGAATGCCAGCGGGGCAATCAGGCCTGACATGAAAACAAATATGGTGCTTGTGATTAAGAAAGATGGTTCCGGTTCTAATTTGAAGGCTTTCAGTGCGACGGCAACATATACTAGAGTTACTATCAGAGAAAGAAAACATGACTTCAGATATTGTGTGTTAACGGACATAATGTTTTCCTCATGTTTTGAAAATTACATGTCTGCAACCTTAAGTTTAGATGACATGCACAAAGGAATGGAAATAAATCCAAGCATTCTTGTGATTTTAAGTATAAATAATTGCGACAAAGTTGATTAATAGCTCAAAAATTGACTTATATTATGATAATTGACAAAAATTTGACCAAAAAATTTAAAAAATCTGAAAAAGATCAAAAAAAGTGTTGACGAAAAAAATAAAAAACCTAAAATACACATCGTTCGCTGAACAGAGCGAAACGAAAAAAGTTCTTTAAAAACGAA
>CACWVT010000004.1 GCA_902764345.1 uncultured Ruminobacter sp. | reverse complement strand
CTGTTGAATTATGAATTTTGAAGACTTTGTTTTTACAAGTTTTTTGGTCTTAAGTTTTATAACTGGTAAGTACTCTTATTCTTTTCCTTAGACCTTTTTCGTCTGGAATAATTCCTATTGGTCATTCTTAACCGGACTTTCTGGTATCGGGCACCGTGCTGTGTGTGAAGCCGGTGCCCGGACGGGGTCCTAGTAGCTAATGCTGTACGGCTGGATCATTATCTGGGATTCACCGTTTATGCCGTAGCCGTGTTTTACGGCAGCCTTTACCGCAGGATTATCATCAATCATTCTGTCGAGAAGACGGAGTGCCATAGGTCTGTCGTAGCGGGCAACAGCCTTAACCAGAAGGTTGGATACGGAGCTTACGCTGTTATCGTCCTTAGGCATGAGCACGGTAACCTGAGGATTTCTGGTTTTTGTAATGTCTATCAGGGTATTTAATGCTGTGTCAAAGGAACCGATTCTGTCAACAAGCTTCAGATTGAGTGCCTGGTAGCCGGTGTAGATTTTACCCTGTGCAAGCTCATCAACCTTGTCAATGTCAATCTTTCTGCTGTCGGAAACCAGCTTCAGGAAGCTGTGATAGGTCTTGTTTATTTCAAGCTGAATAACCTTCTTCTGATTATCGGTCAGAGGAGAGGTGAAGCTTATGTTGGCATTAGGATTCGTGCCAACACCGTCTTCGTGGATCCCGAGATTATCGGTAAGCTTTGAGCCGTTGAAGAGCATGCCGAACACGCCGATTGAACCGGTTATGGTTGACGGCTGTGCTACGATTTCATCGGCAACGGTGGAAATCCAGTAGCCGCCTGAGGCTGTCATGCCGGACATGTATACCACGATTTTGCCATTTGTTTTTTCCTTGTATTCCTGAAGTGCAGCCCTTATTTCTTCTGAGGCGGTTACGCTTCCGCCCGGAGTGTTAAGATAGAGAACAAGACCTGCGTAATTGTTCTTGATGGCACGCTGTATAAGCGGAACAATGTGTTCAGGGGTGAACTTCGTGAGGTCGGAATCATTCGGATCCTGATAGGAGATTTCGCCGAGGCCGTATATTACGCCGATGGTTTTCTCTTTGTCCGGATCGAGGGTATCTGCGGAGGAGATGCCGTCAAAATACTGTTCGGCATCGGTGGTGTCGAATTCGTAGTTGTTCTTTAGATGGTTGTATCTGTAGTCGATGTTATAAGCCTTAGCAATGTTTTTGAAGAAGGCATTTCTGTTCATGATGCCGTCAACGGCTCCGGCCTCCTGATAGATGTTCTTGTCGTCCGGAGTGCTTTCTTCAAGGGCAATGAGTTCGTCAGATGCGAAAAGCAGGCTGTTAACATCCAGATCCGGACGGTTCTTTTGAATGATGTCGGTATATTGGTTCCAGAGCTCGGAGGTGATAAGATTCATCTCCTCCTTTACCTGAGGACTCATGTCGTTACGGTTGAACGGTTCAACCGCACTCTTGTGGGTACCGGCCTTAGGTGTGTAGACTGTTATTTCAACATTGTCAAGTAAATCCTTGAAATAGAGGTTTCTGGCGTTAACGCCGGTGACGGACACGTCGCCGAACTTTGAAAGATAGATTTTATCGGCGAAGGTGGCAAGGGCATATGTTGACTGTGAATATGAGTCGGCATAGGCGAATATTTTCTTGCCTGCCTTTTTGAACTTTTCAATTGCGGGGGTGAGTGAATGTATCACGTCGAGTCTTACAGCTTCGGTGGAGGAAAGATCCAGAACGACAGCCTTCACGTTAGTGTCACCGGCAGCAGCATCAAAAATTTTTCTTAACTGTTCGGTATAGAGATGCTCATACCTGGTTCCGTTAATGGCGTTTAGCAGAACCTCAATTCTTGATTCCATGCGTGGGGAATCATAGATGGTGAACTGTGGATTGATGTAGACAATCTGATTGGCTTCCCAGACGGTTTCTTCAGGTTCTGTGGCGATTGATGCCAATATCGCAATGAACACGAAAAACGCAATTATGAGGAAGATGAAGTTGATTACGAAATTGCGGACGTAGGTTACTATTCCGCCGAGAATATCCAGAAATTTCCAAAAGCTCATGTTTTTACCCGTTTAAGCGAATGTTGTAACTGTTTCTGACTGCTTTCTGACAGGGAAACGGATTGTAATATTTTATCATATATTACATTGATAAGATTATATGCTGATGTGATTCCGTCCTTTTGTCTGTCGGTCATTGTTCCTGTTTCTGCGGACATTTTTTCGCAGGGAAAATCCGGCATGGCCGGTTATGTGCGCAGGCAAGGTGCCTTCAGTGACCGGTCCTGTCATGAACAGGTTTTTTCATGTAGATTCACAAGGTGAGTATCTGTTTTTCCTTGAAAAGGTAGTTGCATGACCGCTAATTTTTGATTTTTTAATAAAAAGTGTGATTTATGATAAATTTTTCTTTACCTTTGACACCTAAATGCCTATAATATCAACGCAAAATTACCCATTAATTTATTTGATGTGAGGTTTTGCCACATGCTTAGAATCGTTGAAGAAGCATTAACATTTGATGATGTCCTTTTAGTTCCGTCTCATTCAACCGTTCTGCCTAATACCGCAGATTTACGTACAAAATTAACCGCCAATATCACTCTTAACATTCCTATGGTTTCAGCAGCCATGGATACCGTTACCGAGTCAAATCTTGCAATTGCTCTTGCTCAGGAAGGCGGTCTGGGTTTCATTCACAAAAACATGTCAATTGAAAAGCAGGCGGATGAAGTACGTCGCGTAAAGAAGTTTGAAAGCGGCGTGGTTGTTGATCCTATAACCGTACATCCAGAAACCACACTTGCTGAAATCGTGGCATTAACTCATAAGAACGGCTTTGCAGGTTATCCTGTAGTTGACGACGAAGGTGACCTTCTGGGTATCATCACCGGTCGTGATGTAAGATTCGTTACAGATCTCAACAAGAGAGTATACGAAATCATGACTCCTAAGGATCGTCTCGTAACCTGCCACGAAAACGAATCAAGAGAAGTTGTTCAGTCCTTAATGCAGAAGAACCGTATTGAAAAGGTTCTGGTAACTGATGCAAACTTCAAGTTAAAGGGCATGATTACCGTTAAGGATTTCCAGAAGGCTGAAAGCAAGCCTAACGCATGTAAGGATGCGCTCGGACGTTTACGTTGCGGTGCTGCCGTAGGTGCCGGTGCTGGTAACGAGGAACGTGTTAAGGCTCTCGTTGAAGCAGGTGTTGACGTTCTCTTAATCGATTCATCACACGGTCACTCACAGGGCGTTCTTGATCGTATCAAGGCTACCCGTGAAGCTTATCCTAACATTGACATCGTTGCCGGTAACGTGGCTACCGCTGAAGGTGCCTTAGCCGTTGCTGAAGCAGGCGCAAGCACCGTTAAGGTAGGTATCGGCCCTGGTTCTATCTGTACCACCCGTATCGTAACCGGTTGCGGTGTGCCTCAGATTACTGCCGTTTCCAATGCTGTTGAAGCATTAAAGGGCACCGACATCAAGGTTATCGCCGACGGCGGTATCAGATTCTCAGGTGATATTGCCAAGGCAATCGCCGCAGGTGCAAACCTCGTAATGGTAGGTTCAATGTTTGCAGGTACCGAAGAAGCTCCGGGCGAAGTTGAACTCTTCGGCGGCAGATCATTCAAGTCATACCGTGGCATGGGCTCTCTCGGTGCAATGTCAAAGGGCAGTGCCGACAGATACTTCCAGTCTGACAACGCTGCAGATAAGCTCGTTCCGGAAGGTATTGAAGCTCGTGTTCCATATAAGGGACTTTTGAAGCACATCGTTCATCAGCAGATGGGCGGCCTCCGTTCCGCAATGGGTCTTACCGGTTGTGCAACCATTGATGACATGCGTACCAAGGCTAAGTTCGTACGTATCACCGGTGCTGGTATTAAGGAATCTCATGTTCACGATGTTACCATCACCAAGGAAGCACCTAACTACAGAATTTAATTTGTAATCACACAAGGCCGGACCGGACTGTCAGTCCGGCTTTTTATTTAGGAAATTTATTTATTATGGAAAAAAATATCCACAATGAAAAAATCCTGATTTTGGATTTTGGTTCCCAGGTTACTCAGCTGATTGCCCGCCGTGTGCGTGAAATCGGTGTTTACTGTGAGCTGTGGGCTAACGACGTGACTGCCGAACAGATTAAGGAATTCAATCCAGACGGCATCATTCTTTCCGGCGGTCCGTGCTCAGTAAACGATGAAGGTTCTCCTAGAGCTCCTGAATATGTGTTTGAAGCCGGTGTGCCTGTACTCGGTATCTGCTATGGTCTTCAGACCATGTCCGCACAGCTGGGTGGCAGCGTTCAGTGTTCAAACATGCGCGAATACGGTTATGCCGCTGTTGATCTCCTCAACGACAATAATCCGCTGTTTGACGGTATCTGTGATAAGACCGAAAACGGCAGAAAGCAGCTTGAAGTATGGATGAGCCATGGTGATAAGGTAGACGCCATCCCTGAAGGATTTGAAGTTACCGCATCAACCCCAAGCTGTCCGTATGCTGCCATTTACGATCCGAAGCGTAATTTCTATGGCGTACAGTTCCACCCTGAAGTGACCCATACTAAGAGTGGTGCAGTAATGCTCGAAAATTTCGTTAAGAAGATCTGTAAGCTTAACTGCCTGTGGTCTCCTGAAGCAATCATCGAAGATGCTATTGCAAGAATCAGGGAAACTGTTGGTGACAACAAGGTTATGCTCGGTCTTTCAGGCGGTGTGGATTCATCTGTAACCGCACTTCTTCTGCACAGGGCAATCGGTGACAAGCTTACCTGCGTATTCGTTGACAACGGTCTCTTACGTTTAAACGAAGGTGCACAGGTTAAGGAAATGTTTGGTGACAAATTCGGTCTTAACATTGTATACGTTGATGCAGAAGACCGTTTCCTTTCAGTGCTCAAGGGCGTAAGCGATCCTGAAGCCAAGCGTAAGGCCATCGGTAAGGCATTCATTGACGTGTTCGCTGATGAAGCCAGAAAGCTTACCGACGTTACCTTCCTTGCACAGGGTACCATCTATCCTGACGTAATTGAATCAGCAGCTGCCAAGACAGGTAAGGCTCAGGTTATCAAGTCTCACCACAATGTGGGCGGTCTTCCTCCAGATCTCAAGTTCAGCCTCGTTGAACCTTTAAGAGAACTGTTCAAGGATGAAGTAAGAAAGATTGGTCTTGCACTCGGCCTTCCTTATGAAATGCTTTATCGTCATCCGTTCCCAGGTCCTGGACTCGGCGTACGTGTTCTCGGTGAGGTTAAGAAGGAATACTGCGATCTTTTACGCCGTGCCGATGCCATCTTCATTGAAGAACTCTACAAGGCTGAATGGTATCACAAGGTTTCTCAGGCATTCGTTGTGTTCCTGCCGGTTAAGTCTGTAGGTGTCATGGGCGACGGTCGCCGCTATGACTACGTTGTTTCACTGCGTGCCGTACAGACCATTGACTTCATGACCGCTCATTGGGCAGAACTTCCTTACGATCTGCTTGGTCGTGTATCCAACCGCATCATCAATGAAATCAACGGTATCAGCCGCGTGGTTTACGATGTGTCAGGAAAGCCACCTGCAACCATTGAATGGGAATAATGTGAGAATTCCGTGAGTTCAGGCAGAGCCTGACTCACGCCTTCTCAAATGACTGAATCCGTCAGCATTCCGGTATCCGGATACTGACGGATTCGTTTTTATGACAGGTGACATCCGAATGTTATCTGGTTATTTGACGCCTGCGGCCCAGTCTTTCAGAAAATCAAATTTTGAATTGGTTTTAAGGCGACGCAGCGCCTGTTCTTCTATCTGTCTGATTCTTTCAGCCTTGACGCCGTAAAGCCTTGCTATCTCCTCGAGAGTCTGCGGATCAAAGGATCCGAGTCCGAATCTGCGCTTCAGCACGTCACACTCCTGATGCGGAAGTATCTTGAGTGCCTCCATGATGCTCTCATTCATACCCATTGTTTCCGCATTATCCTGTGGCGTATCCTGATCTTCCACGTGGTAGACGTTTTCTATATAAAGATCGTCACCGTTTTCGTGGTTTACCGACTCGTTAAGTGAGACAGTCGGTATGGAGTAGAACTTCAGCTTTGCTACTTCAGCCGCAGAGATTTTTATCGCCTCTGAAATTTCACTGTTTTTCGGATCCCTGCCGTTTTTCTTGTAGAAATCGATGCTGAAGCGTTTAATCTTCTTGATTTTCTCTTCCTTGTTGGCAGGCAGTCTTATGGATTTGAAGTCATTGTTCAATGCTCTGTTCATATACTGTCTGATCCAGCAGGTTGCATAGGTGGAGAGCTTGAATCCCATGGTGTAGTCAAACTTTTCAATGGCTCTGATGAGACCGAGAATTCCGTACTGGGTCAGGTCATTGAAGGTATCATCGTCTTTGTTGAATTTCCTGGCCTCGTACATCACAAGCCTGATGTTGGATCTTATCATGATGTTGCGGGCCTCGATGCCCTTCGCGAATTCCTTTTTGATGTTGTTGTATATGTTGATGATTTCTCCGATGTCGTGGAACGTGAATCTTTCAAGCTGCTTCAGCTTGTGAAGGGCTGTTTTTACGGCTAACTCCTTTTCCGGATCCTTTTTCAGTCTGTTCAGGGCCTTATCGGGCAGAACATCGAGAGACTCAATCCAGTAAAGTGTTTCCTTCGAGGCCAGTCCTCCTTTTCCATGAGCCTGAAGGTTCATGGATTTGAAGTTCCGGATACCCGTGTTCAGATCGTCGATGAGTATTTCCTTAAAGCATCTGCAGATTTCCCTTACGCGTGAGAACTGCAGGTTGATGTGCTCAATTATTTCGTTGAACAGGGCAGGAGTGAATATAAAGGTGCTGATTAGATCCCGAAGACTCTTCTGCAGTTCTGTCGTGGTTTCATGTTGCTTGCCCAGAGTCCGGATGGATCTGACCGTTCGACTGTAAAGATCCTTGAGCTCTGCAAATTTCAGTGGTGCAGTTTCCAAGAGCTCGTTTCCGGGCAGAATGATTTCTGGAGCGTCGGATTCGTTTTCCAGATCGGATCCTGCGCTTTTTTTGGTTCGCTTGCCACCCGTTGCAACAGGAGTGGTATCCGTGAAGCCTATGACCAGTTTTTCAATAAACAGCTTGCCGTCATCTTTTTCATCGACTGAGAGTGCGGCGTCATATTTGTCCAGAATGAATTTGACTATAAAAATGGCCTCAGCTATAAAACTGCAGATGTTCCTATTGCTGTTTTTGATGGTTTCCGCAAGCCTGTGCTCTTCCTTGGGCTCGAGGAGTTTTTCCTCTCTGAGCTTCTGATACAGACTCTGCATGATCGGAGTGTCGTTATTATTCCTTGTAGCCATTTCATTTTTCTCTTTATAATTATCAGACTCAGGCCGGAGGCCCGGCTGATTCATTTACTTTGACTGAATCCTTTCTTCCGTGCGGAGTTTTCCGTAAGCTTCAACAAAGCATGCGGGCAGATTATGCTGCCGTGTCTTCCCGTGTACGTAAAAGCCCAAAAAATTCCGTCCTGTAATTTGTTTTTTATTGCTTAACTTATAAAAAGTTAATATATAAAAGATTAAATATCGTATTACAGTCTAATCATTATAGAATTATTCTCGTTTTCTGTATAAGAAGTAGTACGCAAATCCGTGAAAATGTTTTCACTAAAGGTGAGGCATTACTGGGGTGAGCGTTGTTGCCTAAGCGTAGCTTTGATGTTATATTCATTTACCGTTTCGTAAGGTGTTTTAAGCAGGTGCAGTGCATCTCCGCAGACAGTTTTTAAAGGTGGTGAGTCAATGACTTCATGGCATGACGTTATCGGTCCCGAAAAGGAAAAGGACTATTTTAAGAATATAATGAGCTACGTGGAGGAGCGTCGTCTTTCCGGCGTAAACGTGTATCCGCCGCGTGCTGACGTGTTTAACGCCTTTAAATATACGGCGCTGGAGGATCTGAGGGTGGTAATAATTGGTCAGGATCCTTATCACGGACCATATCAGGCTCACGGTCTCTGCTTTTCCGTCAGACCTGAGGTTGAGATACCTCCTTCTCTGAGAAACATCTATCAGGAGCTGAAGAACGAATACGGTGACAGCTTCACGATCCCCGAACACGGCTATCTGGAAAGCTGGGCACGACAGGGGGTGTTCATGCTCAACAATACCCTTACCGTTGAAGAGGGGCAGCCGCAGAGTCACGGTAAAATCGGTTGGGACAGATTCACTGACGTGGTTATAGAAAAGATTAATGAGCATACCGAACATACCGTATTCATGCTCTGGGGTTCGCATGCACAGAAGAAGTGTCGCTGCGTGGATCAGAGCAGACACCTGGTACTCACCAGTGCTCATCCCAGCCCTTTAAGTGCGTATCGCGGTTTTTTTGGATGCAATCATTTTTTGAAATGCAACGAGTATCTTGTTGCTCACGGCAAGAAGCCTATATGCTGGCAGGTGCCTACGGATCTCTGACCGTCCGAATAATTTAATTCTACGTGTGCCGTCCTGTGGACGGCATTCTTTTTTGTATTCATGAAAAGATGTTGCGTATTCAGTACCGTTTGTTCGTTCCTCGGTTACCGGCGTTTGCTGACGTGCCATGAGATTTAGGTTCGGTATGTTTTGATAATGTATCGGATGTACCGGCTGTTTTTCTGATGAAGAACCGTTCATCATAATCAGCATAAGCTTTGTGAGGTCGGTACTTGCGTTGTTCTGTTTTTTACGGTTGGAAGCGTCGGTTTTGGCATGATTTACGGACATTTATCACGTCTTGCGTTTAAAAAATGTCTGACAAATTATGGTATATACATAACTATGATTTAAGTATTTAAAAAATATTAATAAATCAATATCTTAGAATTTTGCGGACTATTAAAAAATATAGGAAAATCACCAAAAAATATCCGTATTTTTGGGGGTGAAAAAACTTGAAAATAACAGTTGGGTTTTGGCTCAAAGTTGTTATAATTTAGGGTAACTGCATTGATAAAAAACATTCTTTTCAGTGTCTTTTGAGAAAACTTAAAATGTCAGTATCAAATTTATGTGTCTTATTGCATACAGTTTGAGCCGCATCGTTGAAAAGAATTGTTAATATCCGTATGATTTGGAAAAAGGAACATTTATCCGTTGTCGTACGGAAGAAATCTCCGTTTTTACGGATAATAATTTCCATTAAATTTTCATTTGTTTATCTGATTTGCTGATACCGGGCGATTTAAAGATATATGATCAAACAGAAGAAATACGTTAAAGCCGCTGCTCTGACTCTTGCCGCCGTGCTGCAGTCTGCTGTTCTGTGTTCCTGTGCGCGAGCCGACATTCCTCCTTCATTCGAAGAAAATACCGCCAGAATGGATGTGTCCATGAGACCTGCTGCCGTAATTCCGGAAGCTGAAATCCATGATTATGACAGATTCAGAAAGGAAAGAGACAGCTATGTTCTTTCCCTTGATGAATATGCCGCCGGCAGATATGACGAGGTCGAAAGAATTCTTAACAGCGATCTTGCAGGGTATCCTCTGGCCGTAAACATAGAGTATCTGATGCTCAGAAGACCAGATGCCAAACTCTCCGACGTGCTGTCATTCATCCGTTCCGACAGGCATGAAATTCTGTCCGCAAGACTGAAGAGCCACTATATGTACAGGTTTGACAAGGAGAATGATTATGCCGGCATCCTTAAGGTGTCTCCTACGATTCCTCAGAGTGAGGATCTCCGCTGCCTGTGGTTTAAGGCCAAATATAAGACCGGTGACAGGCCTGATGCGGTTTCCTTCATCAGAAAGAAGTTTGCCGATGCTGTGCCTCTCAATGCAACATGCATGGGGCTTGCTTCCGTGCTGTCTGCCGGCGGCGATCTCAAGCCTTCCGACATTTATGCCCGCGTCCGCGAGTCATACTGGACCAGAAACAAGCAGGGTATCTATCGTGCAGCGGCCGCAATGCTGAAGAATTCCAAGGAATACTCCGCAACGCTTAAGTATCTTGCCAAATATTATGACAATCCGGCTGGTTACGGGGCCATCCCGGTATCGGATACTGCATCCGCAGTATCCGTATTCAGAAGATACGGCAGGGTGGAACCGCGCGGTGCACTGAGCGAGCTTAAGTCATTTATTGAAAAGTATCATCCTTCAGAGAACGACGTCAGTAAAATTAAGAAGGCCATTCTCATATCCCTTCTTTTTGAGAGATATGACATTCCGTTTGATTTCGTTGACGCTGAACTGCCTAAGCTTGGTGACGAGGACATGTTCAAGCAGCGCATTCGTCTTGCAATCTGGAACGGTGACTTCATCAGCGTGGAAAAGTATCTGAACCGTCTTTCTGCTGAAAGCCGTCGAGAGGACAATTATCGTTACTGGCATGCCGTTGCTTTGGAAAAGCTTGGCAGAAAGGCAGAATCTGACATCGTCATGAGAGAGCTTGCACAGCAGAGAAGCTTTTACGGTTATCTCGCAGCCGACAGGGTGGGGGTTCCTTATTCGGTAAATGAGGTGTCTGTTCCCGCACTTAATGACAGGCAGAGAGCTGGGTTCATGGTCAAGTATCCCGCATATCAGCGTTTTGCCGAGTATGAGTTCTTAGGTGACAGCAAAGGTCTGAGGACTGAATGGAAGGAACTCATGAATCAGGCAAGCGTTGAGGACGCACGATACATTGCCAAGGCTGAAGCTGAACGCGGACACTATGAGCTGGCTCTGTGGGAACCTATCTACAGCCCGTAATGTCTCCCTTTCGTTCATGTACGGCATAACCCGTCAGGAAAGCATGATGAATCCAAAGGCTAAATCTCCGGTTGGTGCGATGGGACTCATGCAGATTATGCCTGAAACCGCCAAGATAGTGAGCAGGAAGTACGGAGTGGGGTACAGCAAGCCGATTGATCTCTTGCGACCTGAGGTCAATGTGGTGCTCGGAACCGCATATCTCAGGGATCTCATGAATGATTTCGGCGGAAACCGCATATTTACCTCCGCAGGCTACAATGCAGGTCCGAGAAGAGCTCTGAGATGGCAGAGTACCGACGGTGTGTGCAGGGATCTTGCGACATACGTGGAGAACATTCCGTTTAATGAAACCAGAAACTATGTTCAGAAGGTGGTTTTCTATGACTACATGTATCAGCATCTTCTGGGTGTGAAGGAACCTGTTTTCATTTACGAGAATGAGAAGGAAAACTGCTATTAGAGGAGTTTACGGTAACAGGGACGGTACCCGTCCCGCAGCTGCGACTGGGGACCTGTATCCGCAGTCGCTTTCTTACGCTGCGGGAAAAACCGAAGAAGGAATCCGACGTATGGTAGGCACCGGAAAAAGCGTGAGATTTTACCCGTTGGAACGTTTAAGAATAAGCCAGAAATACGCTGCGTTTAATGAAAAATCAGCGGCATTTTAGCCGTGTGACACAGAGATTATTGCGAATTATTTTTATTTTTGAATTATTTTCAAGGGTGTAGTTAATAGGATAACATGGCGTTTTGTGTATACTTTGTTTCAGCTATTTATTAAAAAGTAAACAAAATGTAAAGATTTTTGTTATTTATAGAATGATACTCGCAATAATTGTCACAATTCGTTAACTTTTTACTATAATCGTAGTAGTATAATGGCGTTTGTAATTACTAATTAAATAATAAGCATATTACTTTTTAGGTGGTATATGGCTACAATAAAAGATGTTTCCCGTTTAGCTAACGTGTCCATATCAACAGTATCAAGAGTTATAAACAAGTCTTCCAAGGTTTCTCCCGACAAGGTTGAAGCCGTAATGAAGGCCATGGAAGATCTTAATTTCCAGCCGAACAGTTTTGCTCAGGCATTGGTGAACAAGAAATCAAACTGCATCGGCGTTCTGGTTGGCGACCTCTGTGGCGGTCCGTTCTTTGCCCAGATGATGCGCGGTATTGAAAATGTCATTCTGCCTGCTAACAAGTTTGTAATCGTAATGTCAGGCAAACACGAACATGATCGTGAAAAGAACAGTATTGAAGCACTCCTTTTAAGACGTTGTGATGCTCTCGTAGTGCATTCCAAGGCCTTAAGCGATCAGGAACTTATTGAAATTGCCCGTTCCGATGTGCCTATCGTATTCGTTAACCGTCTTGTTCCGACTCTCGAGGACAGATGCGTCTGGGTTGACATCAGCTGTGGCATGGAAACAGCCGTTAATCATCTGATAAAGCAGGGGCATAAGCGTATAGCCTACATAGCCTCAGACGAAGTTAACAATCAGGATGCCAAGGATCGTATGGACGGTTACCGCAGAGCACTCAGCAACGCAGGTATCGAATATGATGAGGATCTGGTAAGTCTGGCATTCCCTGATGAAAACGGCGGTCACAACGCAATTGAGTCTCTTCTTATGAGGGACGTAGGTTTCACCGCATTCGTGGCTTATAACGATGCCATGGCCGTAGGTGCAGTGAGTGCTCTTGCAGAGAACAATATCAGTGTTCCTGAGGAAGTGAGCGCCATCGGTTTCGATAACAATCTGATTACCAACTTCATTAAGCCTAAGCTCACCACTGTCCGTTATCCTATAGAGGAAGTGGGTGAAACAGCGGCAAAGCTTGCCCTTAACGTTCTGTACACCAGAGAACGCGAAGAATATGAGGAACGTAAGGAAAAGGAAAGCAATAAGGGATATGAGAAGAAATTTGATCTTCACGAAATCATTGAGTTTACCCGTGAGGATCTGAAGTTTATTCCTGACCTTATTGAACGTGATTCCGTGGCTCCTTATAATGAAGCAGCGGTAATGGAAGGCAGAGTCAGAAAACAGAAGAAATAATCTGTCTGTCGTCTAATATACCAGAAGAGCCCCGAGCGTAAGCCGGGGCTCTTCTTTCATGTGGATTTCAATGCTTTTTTCTGCCGTTGTGAGGTTACTGTAATCATAAGACAGTATTCTGTCGCAGTTCATATGTCCTGGTAGTCAACAGCCGCATGCAGTTTAAAAACGGAAGTTTCTGAAAAAGAGAAAAGCAAAGTCAGTTGAAAAGGGCAATACCTCATATCCTTTGTGATAATTAAGGGGACGGTACCTTATAAGTATCGTCCCCGTTTTTGTTTGCAGGTAATGCCCGTACTCAGAGGGAGCTAACGGTGTCAGTCTGATTCCTTTTCGTTTAAGGTCAGATTGTAATGATAGATGTCGTGTACCAGCTGATCATAGTTTTCAATTTCATTACACTGCTCTCCTGAATTGCTGAACTTGGCGGGATCTACCAGCAGTCCGCTGATACGCGGAGTATCCAGCAGAGCGTTTTTGTAATTTACCTCGTTGTTTCTCAGGAAACAGGCGACATACTGATCGGCGTACCTGTTTCTGATCATATAGCTGGAACTTTTCTTGTAGATGCCGACCTCGTCATTGTAGCTGTACGGATAGTTGCAGATGTCGATGTCGCTGAGCATGTCACATCCCAGGGTCAGCATGGTGCCTCCTGAAAGAGCATGCTTAGCCACGGTGCTCATGATATCCTTGTGTGAGCCGAAACGGTAGCTGTCATAGCTGACTCCGGTTGCTTCACGGTATTTCTGCGGCATGTACATGTAGAACGGAACACCGTGTCCCAGAATGACTTCATCAAAGCGGTGGTTGTATCCAATACCTCTGAGGTTATGATCACCTGTTGCCACAATAAAGGTTTTTTCGGCAGTATCGGGATTGGCTTTCACTTCCGAAATAAAGTTTCCGAGGGAATTGTTTGCATATCTGAAGGTTGCAAAGATGGTTTCGGTATTTGTATAAGGGAATCTCTGCAGAATTTCCTTAGGCAGAGGAATCGTCTGCGGCTTAACGTTCACCGGAACCCTGTAAGGAGGGTGGTTGGTGATTGTCAGCATGAAAATCAGCTGCGGCTGCTTGTGGGGTGCGGTAAGAATTTTGTAAGCCGTTCTGAAAAGATATTCATCGTCAATGCCCCAGGTTCCGCTGGTGGCATTAGGGAATAATTCCCTTATGGTGCTTTCATCAATGACCTCGTCAACTCCCTGAGCCTTAAGAAAGTTGCCGATATTGCGCCATGAACTGCGACCGCTGGTAATGAATGTCACCCTGTATCCGTGTTCCTTGAACGGTCTTATCGTGTTGAGGAAAAACTTTTTGTCCATTGCGGATGAGGTTGAAAGGTTCATGTCCGGTGCTCCGGTGAAGAGTCTCATCAGCGTGTCTGAAGTTCCGTTGCCTTCGGACAGGAAGTTGAGGAACATGAAGTCGGTCTGGGCATGCTTTTTAAGACTGCCGTATACGTCTATGCTGTATTTCGAATCACCGAGGAGCAGCATATGGGTACTCATGCTTTCCATGATCGCAAAGGCTATGTCCGGCGGATTATTCTTCAGAAATTCATTTTCGGGGATTCTTACCGCCAGAGGTGCGGTAATGTTTTCCGGCGTTGTTTCAAAACCGTTGTTTCTGAAGCTCTTAATCAGTTCGTTTACTGATATCTTTGGCTTCTTTCCTTCCTTTCTGTACCACTTGTAGGCCCAGTAGAAATAAGCCGGTCCGTTGCCGGTAGCAATGTTTATGATGGTGTTGCGAGATACGTTAAGATTGTCCTGACGGAGCGGAAAGGTGTCAACGGAACCGCGCAGCATAAAAGCAGTAACGGCCGTAAGAACAAGTATGAACATAACTCCCGATACTCTGCCCAATTTCTTTCTGACATATCCGAAGATTCCCTCGGATGCGGCAGTTACGGATCTGTAAACATAATAGTAGACAGCCACAAAAAGAATAATGAGAATCAGCGCCGGCAAAACTGGGTAGTCGGTGACTATGGTGGTAAGAACCGCCAGCGGATCCTCCCTAAAGAGGGCGAATATGAATGAGCTGATGGCCTGCTTGTAGGTTTCATAATAGTAATGCTGCACCACGGTGAGCGACAGGAGAATCATGATGCCGAGGTAGCTGAGAAAGCAGGCGACCTTTCTGTAGTGTTTTACGAGGCCCGGAACGAACATCATGAAACCTGCGGCAAGCAGGGGCAGAAATACTGTGGCGGAGAACTTGGCGTCAAAAAGGACAGATGTCTTTATGAATGCGGACATCTCGGCATCGCTTATCTGTTCCGTTGCGGTAGGGCCGAAGTTCATCATGAAAATATATCTTCCGATGGCAAGAATGATCATGCCGAGAAATGTTGAGGCAAAAAATACCGCAAATGCGGTTATGATTCTTGCCGTCACCGTAGGGGATTTTTCTCCCTGAGGAGTCACAGTGCTGTTGTCATTAGTCATTTTGTTTATAAATGTTCCGGTTGTAATAATAAATTGCGGTATTTAGTATTTATCTGATCGGCCTTATACATAGCGTGGTTTCCGGGTACCAGCCGATAGTGGAATCCGGGCCGGTCTGATAATCAGCCGTCTCAATTGTTAAGGCATGCTTATCAGTCTTTCTGCCAAAACAGGGCCTTCATATTATGACATTCTTATTCCTTATTTCACAGGTTTTATGCCGATAGCGGGGAATAATTGTCATGACTGCGGTATCTGAGGATATTTTTTTATTCTTCAGGCTCGGCAGATGTTAAAGTCCCTTTGTGCTTATCACGATGTCCTCCAGAATCCTGTTTCCTATCTGATACTCTCCGAGTTCGCCCAGTATCTCGTGATACTGGCTGTGGCCGATGAAGCGGCATTCAAAATACTTCCTGTTTTCCGGAGGCATGTCCTCATAGAACGCACCTACGGCAAACAGCCAGTGTGAATGGGTATGACCGAGTCCCTGTTCTCTTAAAAATTCGGTGGCGCTTACCGGTTCAGCGGATTTGATGCACTGACGGAATAGGGTGGTGAGATCTTCCGTGATGTCATCCAGCACAATGGCTTCCGATTTTATTTCAGGAGCCTGTTCGAGACCGTCAGAGCTTGCAAGCGTCTTCGGATTTTCAAGGTTTTCGGCTTCGTTTCTGCTCAGGTTCTTAACTATCTCGGCCAGCGTGTCATTATATTTTTCGCTGTCCGGAAGCATGTCGGCATGGCTTCTGGTTTCCATCGGCAGGGCTGAGGACCTGCAGAACAGTTCATGTGGCATTTCACAGTCCGCATAGTTACGCGGCCTGTAATCAGGATTGTTTGCATAATGCTCGTGAAAAGCCTTGAGGATATTGGTCTTGTGAACCTCGCTTCTGAAGGTGGCAAGCATTTCACGGAGCTGAATCAGGATTACGTTGAGATCGCTCTGGCATTTTGCCAGTTCGTTAAGGAGTCCGGAACAGAGGATGCCGTACAGCGGACTGTCCGGTGTGTCCTGTCTTACCAGATCCATCATGTGGGTAAAGGTGAAGGCCGTGAAATTGTCCACGAGTTTTGTGGCGGTGCTGATGGCGGCCTCATTTTCGCTGATTTTGTCCCTTATGCTGCGGACAAAGCCGAATTGGGTCTGGATTCTGTTGGCAAGGCCGTATACCGCATCCTGAGCCGTGAAGGTGATGTCAAAGGTCATCTGCTCAATATCGGATAGTGTTTCCTCTGCCAGTGCGAATTCACCTGACTGTCTGTGCTCAAGATATTCCGCAACGATGCGGTCCAGTGTTCTGAGCCTTGATATGAGGTCAATCTCTATGTGGCGTGAGCTGTTATGGGACAGCAGATAATTGAGCATGGAGGTAAGGTTAGGATTGAGTCTGTAGCGGCCGCCTGCCCGCATGAGCACTCTCTGTCCCCTGAGTCTGGCGAAGGTGTTTTCCTGCTCCTCGGGAATCTCCTCAAGATTTCCGGCGTATGCCGCGGTAATAAGCTCAGCCCCCTGATTCAGGGTTCTGAGGAAATTCCTGATGAGGTCTGTTCCTCCGGCCTTCTGATTAACGTTAGCCATTGAACACGTCTCCCTGTACGGCCAAGCTCTGTTCTTCGGCATTCTTTTCCAGAATCTGCTCGCGGCTGTTTATGAATTCCAGTACCTCGTAGATGTACTCAAGCTTGCCGGTGAACTGGAACCGTCTGCTGCCCTCTATGGTTTCGGCAATGATCCCGAATTTCTTCATGCTGTCAAAAACTGTTCTGACCTGCACGGGAACCGGAGAATTGGTGTGCTTTGAATTTAAAAGTCGCAGCAGGGCCGTGTTTCTTTCATTAAGGAAGGTGTTGTTCTCAAGAATGGTGACGATTTCCGCTTCGGAAACGATGTCGCCCACGTTCAGCGGATGATCACGCAGATCGCAGTCCATAAGCTCAAGCACGAAGGTTATGACCGGACGCAGCTGGTTGCGGACGGCATCAAACTCACGGGTTACGGCGTCACGGTCGGAGTTTGCCTCAAGACTTATCCATGAGGCATAAAATGCGTTGCCGCCACGCGTACGGCTTATCTTGCGGTTGAGCGGACGGAGCAGGGCTCCAATCGTTTCATGCGTTTCCGGATTATTCAGATCGTTAAAGGCCTCAGGAGCCGTGACCGAACAGATGAATCTGCCGGAAAGAAGCATTTCGGTTGTTTCTCTGATACTCATGTTTGTTCTCCTCGGTGACCTTATGATTCCAGCAGTCTGCGTGTAATGGCCTCGCCGATAGGGTTTACGGCTTCCGCATTCACGTACACGCCGTCACGTGCTATGCGGTAGATGCTTCTGAATTCGGAGGCGATGGAGGTACTGAGATCCGGGGCCGCCGAAACCATGGCTATTCTGTTTCTGTTCATTACCTGCAGCAGAATGTGAATGTTTCTGTTGGACAGCTTGCTCATTTCGTCAACCGGCCAGTGAATGACCACGTCCTGACCTTCTCTGGACAGATGGATAAGACTTATGTAGAGCGCACAGATAAGCAGGAAGGTAAGACCGTTTGAGCTCAGATCCTTGAGGTTCTTTGCTGTCTTTGCTGTCTTTTCCTTGCCGTTTTCGGTAACCTTGAACACGATGTTGAAGAGTTCGCTTACCTCGTTCTTGAGCTGTCCGTTCACGAACTTGCCGGCAAGACTGTCAAGATTGTTCACGAACGTCTCGTCAGGCAGATCGTAGTCGCCGGTGAGTCTGAAGCGGTTTTCGTAACTGTCCGCAATGCTTTCGATGAGATCCCAGCTGGCAATCTGTTTGATACAGGTTTCGAGCTCAATGTTAAATGACTCGAAGGCTTCAAACTGCAGGTTGCGGGTGACTATTTCCGAAATTCTGCCGCTGAAGCCTTGAATGCGGTTGTCGAACTCCTTAAGGTAGTGATAGTACTGGCTTATCATGTGTGAGAAGTTCTTTTCCTGAAGAAGCAGCATTTTCTTCTGCTCCGGCAGAATGCCGGTATAAAGGGTTTTTGCGGCAATGGTCTTCAGAATGAGCTCCTGCTGGTTCGGTGTTTCATTACCGGAGAAAACGTGACTTTCCCTGCTACGTTCACGGGCCTCGTTCCACATGCCGTAGATTGACGTTGCCCGGTGGGAAGACATTCTGGAATCCAAAAGACCTAACTCGTCATTCAGTCCGCGGACGGCACGGCGGTATTCCGTGATGCCCGATGCAGTGTCATAGAGCACGCTGCTGACGCTTACGGCAGGCTTTACCGAAGTACCCGGAGCGGTAATGTTTTCTGCTTCAAGATCGTTCAGACAGTTTCTTATGTTTTTCTGAACAGTTTCACGGCTGCGGATTTCATCATTAAGCGCAGCAATGTTCTTTTCAAAGTCCTTTGCCGTGCGTTCGTGTTCCTTTATGCTTGATGAGAGCTGTTCGGTTGCGTCCTGCAGCTTTCTTTCAAGCTCGGTGAGCAGACTTCGCTCGTCATTGATGCGGGCGCCGTTGCCGCTCAGCCACAGTTCATATTCGCTTACAAGTCCGCTCTTTGCGTTAAGCTCGCGAAGTTCCTTTTCGTAGGCCTCGCATTCTTCGTGAATTCTGTCTATGATCTTCGGATCAATGTTCTGACTGCTGAGCTTGGATTTCTTGAGCTCGTTAAGTGTCTTGATCTGCTCGGCAAACTCGTCGTCTATTGACTTGAGAATGTTCATCTGCGCTTCCTTGAGTTCGCCGTAACGGCTTTCGATGTCACTCTTGTTGGCAAGATGATCGGTATCGCTGTTCTCAAGAAGCTCAACATATTTCTCGTGATGCTTCTTAAGCTCGTCCTCCAGCTTCTTAAGCTCTCTGGCTGTTTCGGATATTCTGCCGGAAAGCTCGGTATCCCTGCTTATGCGGGTCTGGCTGATGCATTCTTTTACGGATTTCTTTTTCTCGTTGAGCTCACTGATGGCGGCATCGCTTATCAGACGGCTGCGGGCCATGTTGATTTCATTCCGGCATTCAGAAATTTCGGAGGCCAGTAAGGTCTGTTCCCTGTCGAGCTCAGCGATTCCTGCGGTGAGCTTTTCGCAGTGTTCTCCCGCAGTGCGGCATTCCGCTTCCAGCTCTGAGGTGTCCTTCTGGGTTTCGTCCACGTTTCTGATGTCAAGGCGGAGACTGTCGATGAGAATGTAGCTGCTTCTCCGTTCTTTTTCGTTTTCATTCTCCACGGAATCTCCGTTTTCAGGAACGGAGGAAATCATGGTGTCGGACATGATTTTTGGTGACAGATCCGTTCTTTCCAGCAGATCCTCCCGGATAACCTTGCCTACGGTCTGTCTCCAGTCAGGCATGTACTCGTTCAGAAAGCCGGTGAGCATTCCTTCGTCGGCACTGAGCTTGCGGGAAAGTTCCTTAAACTTTGCAGTGGCCGCCGTGAGCTGATTCTGCATCTGTACGTACTGAAGGGATATCTGGGCTGATCTGGCTTCGGCTTGATGCTGCTTTGCGGTAAGCTCCATGATGGTTTTCTGAAGTCTGCCGTTGCCAGCACGTGCTTCCTCGAGTTTTATGTCGGTTTCCTCAAGCTGCTGCTGCAGTTCAGGCGGTACGATGAACATGCTCTTTTCGTTTTCAAGTGTCTGTCTGGCATTCTTTCTGGCGGAGATTTCAAGGTCCAGCTCGTGCTTGCGTCTGATTTCCTGTTCCTTTATCTGGGTGCGCTGTGCCTGATATGAACGTTCCTCTTCAGCCAGCAGACGGTTTTCCTCAAGCTCATACTTATGAAGAACTGCTTCAACCGGTGCACGATCCTCCCTGTTTTTGCTGAGTAGCGAGGCCTTGGTGGAGGCATACTCGTTCTCAATGAAGCTATAGCCCTCGCTCAGGGTTGCAAGCTGCTTCTTCTTGTTTTCGATAAAGCCTTCAATGATGGAACGGTTATGGTATTTCTCGCGCCATTTGTCAGCTTCCGCATCGGCAAACTTTTCTCTCTCCTCTTCCATGTTGTCGAGAAGCTTCTTCTGTCGTGACATCTTTTCTTCTGCCGCATCCCTTGCAGATCTGAGTTCTGAGAGGGCGGCCTCTGTCGCCTGTTTGAAGTTGCCGTAGCTTTCGCTTTCCGAATCCCTCTGCTTTACGAGTCCTTCAAGGCTGTCGTCGTTTTCGTTCTGATACCACAGAAGGTCTGCGTATCCGGAGATGAGGGCGTCACGACCTCCGGAGATAACATGGGAAAGCTCAAGAATGTGCTGCAGGTTAGGTGTGAGCTCGCTGATTTCCCTAAAGGCTCTGGTGTCGCTGCACCATTTTGTGAGTTCCTGCTCCCTTATCTGCAGATCCGGCGTGCGGTGTTCCTGTTTGAGAATGTCAGTGAGCAGCAGCTTGATGTTTTCAAAGCTGATGTTGCCGGTGATGATGCTGTGCACTATGTTGGCCACGTAGCGCAGCTGGCAGCGTCCGCCGCACAGGGCATATCTCTTTCTCAGTGTGGCGTTATCGCCCATTGGAATGTTCTGGATTACGGAGCGATAGTAGTCAACGGAATAGATGATTTTTTCAGGCTTTATGCCGTTCTTTTTTAAGGTGTCCCTGTATTCCATCCAGGTTTTTGGTCTGAATCTGCCGTTGATGCCGTCCTGAATAATGTACTGCATGGTGTCGAACGGTGCGGGAACAAAGCCGTAGCTTACGGAGGTATTGCCCTGGTTATTGGAGGCATTGCTTACAACCACGTGAGCCATGGTGCCGTTATGGGTTACGTATTCAAACACCAGACTGCTGTCGGATTTCGGCAGATAGAATCCGGCAAAGCTTTTGCGCACTGAGCTTATGCTAGTTATTCTGCCCGGTTCGAGCCCGTAGAAGAATGGAATGAGGTTGAGCAGACTGGTCTTGCCGGAACCGTTGGCTCCGTTTATCTGGGTGTGTCTGGAAAAGTCGAATTCGTAGATGCCGTTTCCTGAGGCAATATAAGAATTCACCAGAATGAGCCGGCTGAGTCCGGCACTCTGTTTCTGTAACGGTGATTTGTCTGTCATTATGACCCTGTTCCTATGGTTTATTTCGGTGCACCGTCAATCATGGTGCTTAAATTCACTTTTTTTGTGCATTCCGGTCAGAATGTTTTTTCTAATCGTTCCGGTGCAGGGCATCTGAACCGGATAAAACATGCCCTGGGTGGTAAATTCATGTTTTTTTATGCTTTATTCGTAAAAAGTAAAACATGATGGAACGGTTATTGCATTGTTATTTTCAGTTTTCTCTGAAAACGTCCGTCTGCTGTGCTTCACAGGCTGCTTTTTCATGACCGGGTTACTGTTCAATGGCTATGCATTATACCATTATTTGAATATATTTCCCCGTAAAACGTTGCCGTATCGGGATATGAAAACAGTGAACTGCCGGACGTCGGGGAGGTTTTGCCATTCCGGGAGGTTTGAAGTTTTTGAACGGAATGCGGAGCTGTCAGCAGCGGTGGGAAATATAAGTAAAAACTTCGTGTTTTATGACTAAATTCTATGGAATTTATGTAAAAAAAAGTTTATCTTATGCATAAACTTAACTGAAGAGTTGTTTTGGAAATGACTCTGCTGACCGGCTGATGATGAGCGATGTAGTGTGAAGCAGGACTTTACAGACTGACTCAGGGAGGATTCAGGCGTGCAGTTTTTTGTGTTTATCGTTTCACCATTACAAGAGGAGTCTGGTACTCGACACGATTGTTGTTGTACGTGTATGAACGCCACTATCAATTATGAGCAACTTAATTAAGCCACAGGACTACAAAGCAGTTTTAAACCTCAAACAGACAGAGCAGGGAATTAAGCAGATTAAGGATTTCTTCCAGCAGAATCTTTCAACTGAATTACGTCTGCGTCGCGTTACGGCACCGTTATTTGTTATGAAGGGACTGGGTATCAATGACGATTTAAATGGTGTTGAACGTGCTGTAACCTTCCCAATCAAGGATCTGGGGGATGCCAAGGCTGAAATTGTTCACTCACTTGCAAAGTGGAAGCGACTGACTCTTGCCGAATACAGCATTGAACCTGGCTACGGCATTTACACCGACATGAACGCCATCCGTGCTGACGAAGAACTCGACAACCTTCATTCACTCTACGTTGACCAGTGGGACTGGGAAGCAGTTATCACCAAGGAACAGAGAACCGTTGAATTTCTGAAGTCCGTCGTAAGACGCATCTACTCAGCAATCCGTCGTACCGAATATCTTACATGTGAGTTCTATCCTGAACTCAAGCCGTTCCTTCCTGAAGAAATTACCTTCATTCACAGTGAGGATCTCTTGAAGATGTATCCTGACATGACTCCGAAGGAAAGAGAAGACGCAATTTGTAAGAAGTACGGCGCCGTATTCCTCATGGGTATCGGCGGCAAGCTCGCAAACGGCGAAAAGCATGACGGCCGCGCTCCTGACTACGATGACTGGAGTTCAGAAGGCGATAATGGTCTGGCAGGCCTCAACGGCGATATCCTTATTTGGTATCCTATTCTCAACCGCTCATTCGAGCTTTCTTCAATGGGTATCCGAGTTGACAGGGATGCTCTTCTCCGTCAGCTGAAGCTTGAAGGCTGTGAGGAAAGAAAGGAACTCTATTTCCACAAGAAGCTCCTGAACGGCGAATTACCGTTAAGCATCGGCGGCGGTATCGGTCAGAGCCGTTTATGTATGGTTCTTCTCCACAAGGGCCATATCGGTGAAATTCAGGCAAGTATCTGGCCTGAAGACATGAGAGCTGAATGCCAGAAGCTCGGCATGCACCTCATTTAACCGATATGACGCATGACGGTGCGGTGCGCCGTCGGAAAAAGGGCATGATTCGCATGTGCGGGTCATGTCCTTTTGTTTTTTTTGTCGGAATACCTGCGAAAAGAAACGTAAAAATGTAAAATGACTGTATGGACTGCCGGGGGCGCAAAGGATGTCCCGGCACAGGAATTAAGGAGACAGATTATGGATAACAGCCGTGAACACCTTAGCAGGGTGCTGATTTCAGCTGAGGATATCAGAAAAAAGATTCAGGAGACCGGAGCAATGATTTCGGAGAAGTATGCCGGAAAGCCTCTGCTTATTGTCTGTGTTCTTACCGGTTCATTCATTTTTACCGCAGATCTGTGCAGGACTCTCAGCATTCCGTGCGAAATTGATTTCATGTCCGTAAAAAGCTACAGCGGAGACAGATCCACGGGGCAGGTCGGGATAGTCCTGGATCTTAAAAAGGATATCAGCAGCTACCACGTGATAATCGTTGAGGATATTGTGGATACGGGACTTACAATGAAATGCGTATCTTCAATGCTGAGGGAGAGGAATCCGCTGTCACTGAGCGTGGTCACGCTTCTTGACAAGCCTGACCGCAGAAAGACGGATTTTACGCCGGATATCTCCCTTTTCAGAATTCCTGATGTCTTTGTCGTGGGGTACGGCATGGATTACGACGAGCACTTTCGTGAGCTGCCTTATGTTGCGGAGTACAGACCGTAATCTGTAAGCGTTCATTCCCGGTGAAACGGCACTTGCCTCCGGCAGATTTGTGATGGAAGCAGGAATCTGCCGTGTTCCCTTGTATTTATGTTTTTATGACGCAGTTCAAGCTTTTATTGCAATTAATCATAAAAGTGAGAAAATATCTCCATCTGTCTCCGGTAAACGTCCGTGACGGTTCCGTTTTGCCGGATACGCATTAATTCTTTCTGATTATTTAAATACGGTGCAGAAGATGATTCCTAAGATAAACCCTGACAGCAGTGTCGATCCGGTATACCTTAACTATTTCAGCAGATTAAAGAGCGAGAATTTCCAAGGCGACATCGAATATTCATATTCGAGCAGACTTGCGGTGGCCACGGACAATTCCGTGTATCAGAGACTTCCGAAGGGCGTAATTTTCCCAAAGAACAGGGATGACGTGGCTCTGGCCGTGAAAATTGCCGGGGAACCGGAATTTGCGGGAATAAGATTTGCTCCGCGCGGTGGCGGTACAGGCACAAACGGTCAGTCTCTTACCGACTGGCTGGTAATGGATATGTCACGCCATATGAGAGGTA
Source organism: uncultured Ruminobacter sp. (assembly GCA_902764345.1). Lineage (GTDB taxonomy): Bacteria > Pseudomonadota > Gammaproteobacteria > Enterobacterales > Succinivibrionaceae > Ruminobacter. The sequence continues at coordinate 57,308 of CACWVT010000004.1, read as the reverse complement.
TCAGGGATCTCAATGTTGAAGGTCGTACCGTGTTTGTCGAATCAGGCGTAATCAAGGATTATCTCAATCAGCAGATTAAGCCTCACGGACTGTTCTTCTCTCCTGAACTCTCAACATCAAACCGAGCCACTTTCGGCGGTATGATAAGCAACGACTCATCAGGACAGGGTTCCCTGAAGTACGGTAAAACATCACAACATGTGCTTACCGTTGAAGCTGTTCTTCTTGACGGCTCCGCCGTTACCTTCGGTCCGGTAAGCGGAGATGCTCTCAAAGCCAAAATGGATCAGGAAAACATGGAAGGCCGTATCTATCGTACGGTATACGGCATCGCCAAAAACAAGAGGGAAGAGATACTTAAAACCTTCCCTGATCTGAACCGCTTCCTTACCGGATACGATCTCAAGCACGTGTACGATCCTGAAACAGACACCATTGATATCTCCCGTATCATCTGCGGTGCCGAAGGTACCCTGTGCTTTATTACCGGTGCGACGGTAGACCTGACTCCGATACCAAGCTACAGATCCCTTGTGGTAATCAAATACGACAGCTTTGATTCGGCTTTAAGACACGCTCCGGTGCTGGTTGAGGCCAATGCGCTCTCTGTTGAAACCGTCGACTCAAAGGTGTTCAATCTTGCCAAGCAGGATATCGTTTGGCACAGTGTAAAGGATCTCATCTGTGAGGTTCCGGGAAGAACCATGGACGGTATCAACATTGTTGAATTTGCCGGCTGGGACAACGAGCTTGAAGGCGGAAGAATGAAGGCTCTTACCGATTCCCTGGATAAGGATCTCGGGGCTTCAGGAAACACCAGGGGAATTATCGGTTATCAGACCTGCACCGAACTGAAGGATATTCTCGCCGTATACGCCATGCGTAAGAAGGCTGTAGGTCTTCTCGGAAATGCCGAAGGCGATGCCAAGCCGATAGCATTTACCGAGGATACCGTGGTTCCTCCGAAGCACCTTGCCGACTACATTCAGGAATTCAGGGCTCTTCTTGACAGCCATAATCTCACCTACGGCATGTTCGGTCACGTGGACTCAGGCGTGCTTCACGTAAGACCGGCCCTCGATCTGTGCGACCCTGAGCAGGAAAAGACCCTGCGCACGATTTCCGATTCCGTTGTGGCTCTTACAGCAAAATACGGCGGTATCATGTGGGGTGAACACGGCCGCGGCTTCCGTTCCGAATACGGTCCGGAATTCTTCGGCGGTCTCTTTGAGGAATTAAGAAAGGTTAAGGCTGCCTTTGACCCTAACAACAGAATAAATCCGGGCAAGATTTGCGTACCGTACGGCATTGATAACGAAAAACTGGTGAGCGTTGACGATACCAAGCGCGGTTTTTATGACCGTCAGATTCCGGTTGACGTGAGACACAGCTTCAGGGCTGCCGTAAGCTGTAACGGCAACGGCCTCTGCTTTAACTTTGACAAGACCGCTCCTATGTGTCCTACCTACAAGCTTCTCGGCGACAGAAGACAGTCTCCGAAGGGCAGGGCCGGACTTACAAGGGAATGGCTGAGACTTCTGCAACTGGCCGGTACTGATATCCTTAAGGAAGAACAGGCTCTTAACGAATCAGGATTCAGTCTCGGAACCCTGTTCGCCAAACTCAGAAACACCATGTCGGCAGCTGACAGAGATGACTTCAGCCATGAGGTCAGAAACGTGATGGACTGCTGTCTGGCATGTAAGGCGTGTGCTTCCGCCTGTCCGGTAAAGGTTGACGTTCCTGACTTCAGATCAAGATTTCTGAACCTTTATTTCAGCAGATATCTCAGACCTGCCGGAGACCTTCTGGTCAGAAACATCGAGCAGACCGCACCATACATGGCAAAGATGCCGAGACTCATGAATGCGGTGAACGGTTTTGCTCCGGTTAAGTTTATCACCAAGAAGCTCTGGGGATTTGTTGATGTTCCGGTAATGAGTTATCCGACCTTCAGCACTCTGGTTAAGTCAACAGATGCCGAGTATCTGGATCTCGACAAAATGATCGGTATCAGTGAGCAGGAACGCTGTAATTACGTGATTCTGGTTCAGGATGCCTTTACCTCCGCATATGATGCTCCGGTAATTGCTGATTTCATCAGCCTTGCCTCAAAGATGGGTAAGAAAGTGCTTATTCTTCCTCTCAAGCCTAACGGTAAGGTAATGCACATCAGGGGCTATATGAAGGCCTTTGCAAAGACCGCACGTTCAACAGCTGATTTCTACAACAAGGTTTACCAGCTGGGCATTCCTATGGTGGGAGTCGATCCTGCCATGACTCTCTGCTATCGTGACGAATACAGAAAGATTCTCGGTGACAGCCGCGGAGATTTCGTGGTGCAGATGACTCAGGAATGGCTGCTTGACAATCTTGATGCCCTGAAGAAGGCGGAAGGTGCCGACGGCATTCATGAATATTATCTGATGGCTCACTGTACTCAGAAGAGTCTGAAGCCTACCACTCATGCCGACTGGACCAGAATCTTCGGTGCGGCAGGGCTGAAGCTTGTTCCTGTTCCGGTAGGCTGCTGCGGTATGGCCGGTCTTTACGGTCATCTCAAGGCCAATGTGGAACGCAGTATGCAGATCTACCGCGAAAACTGGGCTCCGGTTTTCAGAAAATATCCTTTGGAATACTGTCTTGCTACCGGTTACTCCTGTCGCGAACAGGTGCGCCGTATGGAAGGAAAGAGCGTTATGCATCCTCTTCAGGTGCTTAACATGTATCTTAAGTAGTGGCTTTGCAGACGGTGTCCGGGCACGCTCGGGAACACTGTCTGATTCAGGTATTTGAGATGCCGGAGGAGGGAGCTCTCCGGTACCCGGGAAAAAACCCGTTTCCATCCCTTAAACCGCAATCCCGCAGGGTTGCGGTTTATCTTTTTTTGTTGAATTATATTGCCGTTTTTGTTATAAAGTACATGTAGTTTTGAGACTATCACGACCCTGCATGAAAGTCCTTTTTACTTTCATAAAGATTGTTTTCTTAAATAAATTTCATTTATGAAAATTATTTTTTTAGCAGATGGTTGTGCCGGCCAGTCAATGTAAGCTTATTGGATGCTTAAGATCCTTCCGGCTCGATCGAACTGATGAGTGGAGGCGGTCGTTGACTTCGTTTTTTCAAAGATTTTAATAAAGCCCGGGAGGCTTTTTTATGGAAATGTTATCTGGTGCCCAGATGGTTATTCGCACCCTTGAGGATTTGGGGGTTGATAAGTTATTCGGATATCCTGGCGGCGGTGTTTTACACATTTATGATGCCTTGCTTGAATCGTCAAAGATAAAGCACATCCTGGTTCGTCATGAACAGGGCGCTTCTCACATGGCTGACGGCTATGCCCGTGCCACTGGTAAGGTAGGTTGCGTTCTCGTTACCTCAGGTCCGGGTGCAACCAACGTAATCACCGGTATTGCGACCGCTTATGCCGATTCCATTCCAATGGTTGTTTTAACCGGTCAGGTTGCCACAACCCTCATCGGTTCCGACGCTTTCCAGGAAGTTGACATGCTCGGCATTTCACGTCCTATCGTTAAGCACAGCTTCTTATGCAAAAAGGCTACCGATATCCCTGAATGCATCCGTAAGGCGTTCTACATTGCCTCTACCGGCCGTCCGGGGCCAGTAGTTGTAGACATTCCTAAGGACGCTCAGAATCCTCAGCTCAAGTTCCCGTATAATCCGGTTCCGCTGAGCGAAATCTCCATGCGTTCCTACAATCCTACCACCGTAGGCCACAGGGGACAGGTTAAGAGAGCGGCCAGAATGGTTGTTGAAGCAAAGCGTCCGATTCTCTACATCGGCGGCGGTGTTATTGCCTCAGAAGCTTCAGCAAAGGTTTACGATCTGGCACATCGCTTCAACATTCCGGTAGTTACCACTCTGATGGCGATTGGCGCATTCCCAGGCAGTGATGAACTGAGCCTCGGCATGCTCGGCATGCACGGCACCTATGCCGCCAACATGGCAATGCATAACTCAGATCTGATTATTGCACTCGGTGCACGTTTCGATGACCGTGTAACCAACAATATCTCCAAGTTCTGTCCTGAGGCCAGAATCATTCACGTTGATATTGACCCTTCATCAATTTCAAAGTGCGTTGAGGTTGACGTACCTATCGTAGGTAACGTAAACACCGTTCTCGATCAGCTCAATGAAGCGATCAAGGAAATTGAAACCAACGGCGGCATTGACGAACAGAAGATGAAGACCGATTCTGAAGACTGGTGGAAACTCATCAACGGCTTCAGACAGTCTCATCCGCTTGAATATGCAAGCGATGTTACTCCGGGCCTTCTCCATCCTGCAAAGGTTGTGGAAGAGGTGTACAGGGCTTCTAAGGGTGATGCCATCGTTGTTACCGACGTAGGTCAGCACCAGATGTTTGCCGCACTTTACTATCCGTTGGAAAAGCCACGCAGATTCCTGTCATCAGGCGGTCTCGGAACCATGGGGTACGGCTTCCCTGCAGCCATTGGTGCCAAGATTGCAAATCCGGACAGTGAAGTTGTATGCTTCACCGGTGACGGTTCATTCCAGATGAATCTTCAGGAACTTGCGGTATGTCTGCAGTACAACGTTCCTGTAAAGGTTATCATTATCAATAACCGTTCACTCGGTATGGTTAAGCAGTGGCAGATGATGTTCTACAACGGACGTCAGAGCGAATCATACATGGATGCAGTACCGGATTTTGTTAAGCTGGCTGAGTCATACGGTCAGGTTGGTCTCAGAGTTAACAATGAATCCGAATTAAGCGATGTTCTTGCCAAGGCATTCTCAATTCATGACAAGACCGTGGTTGTTGATATTATTGCAGACCCTGATTCCCGCGTATATCCAATGCAGATTGGCGGCGGTTCTATGGCTGATATGTTCTTAAGCAAGACGGAGCGTACATAATGAAGCATATTATTTCAGTTCTTCTTGAAAATGAAGCCGGTGCTTTAAGCCGTGTAGTCGGTTTGTTTTCACAGCGTGGTTTCAACATCGAATCACTTACTGTAGCTCCGACTGAAGATGATACCCTTTCCCGCATGACCATCGTTACCTGCTGTGACGATGATGAGGTTGAGCAGATTACCAAGCAGCTTCACAAGCTGATTGACGTTCTGAAGGTATTTGATCTGGCTGATTCAGGTCATATTGAAAGAGAAATCATGCTTGCCAAGGTAAGGGCAAATACCCGTGATCTCCGTGATGAGGTTAAGTCAATCTCCGACATTTTCCACGGCCAGATTGTAGACCTTACTCCTGATCTCTACACCATTCAGGTTATCGGTTCAAGCGATGAGCTCAATAACTTCCTGACTGCTATTTCTCAGGCTGTTGACATCGTGGAAATCATCCGTTCAGGTGTATGCGGTATTTCTCAGGGTGAAAGATCCTTAAGACCGTAACGGAAACTGATTCTGTTTAACGGACAAAACTCCTCTTTCCGAAAGTTGCGGAAAGGGGAGTTTTTTTATGGCATGGATTTTAGTAATCACAGCCGTTTCATAAACTCTTATATAAGAATTGAAGCACGATAATAAATAAGAATTCCGGCATTGCTGCCGGAATTCTCATTGTTTTTGTAACAGTCGTCAGAAATGAAGCTGTATGCGACGGAACGACGTGAAACATTCCGGAGATAATATCTCCGGAAATCCTGAATTACAGCTTTTCAAGAATGCTTACAATCCATTTGTAGCATGTTTCAACCGAGGATATGCGTACACGTTCGGAGGTGCTGTGGGCCCCGTATATGTCCGGTCCGATGGAAATAATGTCAAGCTTAGGATTCAGGGCCTTGAAGAGTCCGCATTCAAGACCTGCATGAATAACGGTGGTTACAGTTTTTTTGCCTGTAAGTTTTTCATATTCATCAGAGGCCAGTTTCATCAGACTGCTGTTGAAGTCAGGCTTCCAGAAAACGTAGCTTTCCTTATGATCTATTCTGGCATGGCATGCATCAGCAATGTCTTCAATTTTGTTTTCAATCTTAGCCTTGCCATCATCGGTGGCATATCTTGCCAGAAGTTCAAATCTGCAGATGTTGTTTTCGAGTCTGGCCACGCCCATGCTGCAGGAGGTAAGCGGAGTTACGCCGTCATCAAGATATTCAATGATTTTGGTGTTCAGTGACTTCAGGTTCAGGAAGTCCACTGTTGATTCTTCCGTCATCATTACGGCCGGCAGTGTATCCAGTCTGGTTATTTCAAATGAGACGTCAGGATCGCTTTCACTGAATTTGGTCTGCACCCTGTTGATGATGTCCTGCAGTGAATTGATGAACTTGTTTATGAGATGCTCCTGCAGGCAGAGTGTGGCGGATGCACATGAAGGAATGGAGTTTCTTACATGCCCGGAACTGAATTTGGAAACACAGACGTTAAAGCCCTCTTCTTTCAGAGCGGATAAAAGATAGAGCAGGGTACCGCCGCCGTTTAATCTGTTTTTATTGATATCGATGCCGCTGTGACCGCCGCGACCGTTGGACATCCTGATTTCAACAGCACCGAATCCGCTTTCCGGCACTTCCCTGATGTCCGGTGTATAAGATATGTTATATGCGGTGCCGCCGGCACAGCCTATACATATTTCACCGATGTCCTCGGAATCAATGTTAATGGCCAGATTACAGTCCATGTCATCTTCGGTGAGGGTGTTTGCCCCTCCCATGCTGGTCTCTTCTGAAACAGTGAACAGCGCTTTTATTTTAGGGTGCCTCAGTGTGTCGTCACTTAATATTGAAAGTATGATGGCAACACCGATGCCGTTGTCGGCACCGAGCGTTGTACCTTCTGCGGTAACGAATCCGTCATCGGAAATTACTGGACGGATGGCGTCCTTCTGAAAGTTGAAATGAAGTTCCGTTTCCTTAACCCCGACCATGTCCATATGAGACTGAAGCAGAACGGACGGACTGTTTTCCATTCCAGCGGATGCGGGTTTTGTAATGAATACGTTTCCCGAATCGGACATTTCAGCTTCAAGTCCAAGATCCGCAGCAACGCTCTTCAGATATTCTCCGATGTCTTTTTCGTGGCCTGAGACGTGCGGTATGCGGCAGATTCTGCTGAAGTAGCTCCATACTGCTTTAGGACTGAGATTTTCTATAGAAGATGATGTTTGCATGTTTTGTGTTCTTAATATTATTGTGATATGAAACAGGACAGCCTCATTTTATCACTATTTACATAAAATCGAGTGAAGCAGAGGGAGATGATTGCAATAAATGCTACGGGGACGGCATATCGTCGTTAGATTTTTCTATAAGAAAATGATAATGCTGCGGGCGGATACTGACGGTGCATGGCAGTCCGATGATTTTAGGTAATGTGATAAGAGAGAACCGCAGCCATGGAAGATGGCTGCGGTTCTTTTGGGAATCAGTAATCATAATCCTGTCTGAACGGCAGGGTACTGAAACGGGACATCAGATTTTGGATGCCTCTTCAGGTATGTTCCAGGTGTCCGCCGCATAGTGCATTCTGATGAAGTTAAAATTAATCTCATCAGTAAACATCAGTCTGTTGACTCTGTTTCTCCTGACACAGTTTTCGGAGAAGAAGTGTTCGGTGCGGGAGTTTTCCCTGACCTGTCTGGCAGGAACGTTCCTACGCTTACCTGCGTAGGTAATAATGCTGTTTTCAGCCATAAAATCCTCAGTGGTTTAGAAGACGAATCTACAAGTCAATTATAGAACAACTGATGAAAAAGTCCACATTATTTGAAGGGCCGGGCTTGGACGCGGTCAGTACGGGAATTGACGTTATTAACTGAATGACGGAAACCTTTATTTATATATATGTAAGGTTTTTTATTTATGGAAAACTACCGAATAAAACAGGAAAACAAGGCTGTTTGTCGGATTTATGTTCATTTTTAGGAATCGTCGTTTTACTCATTTATCCCATGTTTTTTGTCCACAGAAATAAATAGTGGAATCTGCGTCACGTTATCACGCGGTTTTTTCCGTCATTTGGTATTCAGTTGGAAAAGTGTCATTGTGTGTTTGCGGATGAATATTTGTATGCTTCCTGTCCGTGTTTTGCTTAAATGGTGAAAAATTCAGCATAAAACCGTGTAAAAAAAGATCAATGCTGTTATTCGAAGCTTTTTGATGATTTTTAAATAATCAGAATAATAAATATATTACAAAAGCTTAAAATATAAATGTCAAGAGTCTATATATTCTGTTGTGCTGTTTTGTACCCTAAAATTGTTTACAGTAATGTTGATAAGTTTGTGGATAAGTCGCCGATTCATTGATTTTTAACCCTTTTAACGAATGATTAAATTTTTTTAAATATTTTTCTTGCATTTTGAAAGTCTCGTAAAATCAACGTGTTTCACAGTTTTTGCTTTTTGTATATATTAATTTTTAATAGAGTGTTGTACTTTTGGTATTAAATTTCTTTAATTGTTGATATGTTAGCCATTCGCAGTCCTAAAACGCAGGAAATTAAAAAATATTCGTTTGAACACTGTCTGCTGGTTATAAAAATTGAATGTTTTTAAACATGAATGTCGTTGTTTAGGGAACCTAAAACGTTATCATGAAAGTAAAACAAGCGAATAAAAAATATCAGTCTTCGCCGGTTTTTGACTCTATGGAAAGGTTGAAAAAATATACAGTTGCGATATGGGGGGAATTTCGGGATATGTGATCGTAAATGCAAAAAAAATTAACAAATAATAAAATCAGAATAACACGTTTCGGAAAAAAATCAGAAATTGCAGGTCTGAGGATAACTTAAGATTGTGAGTATATTTTTTATCTGTTATGCTGCGTTTAGGTGAAATATTGTTTTCCGGGCCTATGATAAGGCTTCTTAAAATCCTGTTTACTGCCGCTGAAGTCCGTGATTAATGAGGTATACGGTCATACAGTGAGTGATTTTTATCATTCATGGAACTGTGGTACTTCATCCTTCTGCAGCGGGACTCCTTCGGGAATCGGCTTTAATGGCATTTTAAATTATGGTTTGCCTGTGTTTTATGATAAAATTAAAAGACTTATTATTATTTTGCGGCGTGGCTTCTTTGAGCCGCGCCGCCTGTTGCATGGTTTAATGTTGTAAGTATTGCGTGTATGACTGAAATATCTTCCGAAAACCTGAGCGAGGTATTGTTTAAACCTCATCGTTCAAGTCTGGAGACTTCCTTTATATCCAACTCCGTTGATGAGCTTCTGCCCAACCGTGACGGATCTCCGCGTCGCTGGTTTAGGGATCTGCACCGTGACTACTGGAGCTGGATGGGGTTAGACATTCTGGAAATTCAGAAGGTCGTGTCAGACATAGCTGGTTCTGAAAACAAGCGTACCCGTGAGGGAGTGCTGGATACCGTCTATGAATACGGTCCGGGAAACTGGGTCTATGAGTTTTCCATGCTTGCGGAGAAGCACGCTTCTCATGCCAGAAGCATCGAGAATGATCCCGATGCCCGTGAGGAGGCGTTCAAGCATTTCCGTCTGGCTTATCTCTGTTATGCGCTCGCCAGTTACCCTCATCTTAAAGGGGACGAGATGGCAAATCATGCGCTGCTCATGAATCATGTCAATTACAAAAAGGCCGCTGGATACGTTGACGGGCATTTTGAGATTATTAAGTTTAAGTCCGAAGCAGGGGAAGGTACCGCATATGTTCATACTCCTGACAAGAACCAGTGCCTGCCGTGCGTCATCATCTGCGGTAACTATGTGAATCTGGCAACTGAATACCTCAGATTCTACCGTGAGAATCTGTATCCTAACGGTGTGGCGATGATTACACTGGATCTTCCCGGTATGGGCATGAACAGTAATATCCCTCTTACCGCAAACACGGGGGTTCTGCACGAGGCATTGCTGGATTATGTCAAGGAAAACCTTCCTTACATCAACAGGATGCATATCGGAATTATTGCGCAGCGTTTCGGCTGCAACTGTGCCACTCACCTTCTTGTGTCTCATTCATCGGACATCAGGGTTGCCTGCATGATTGCCCCGATTGTAAATGACGTGATGGTTGACCCCGAGCTTCTGAAGCTTGCCTCACCGATACAGCGCACGTCAATGTGTAACCGCATGGGAACCGATGCTGCGGAATGGGAGAATCTGATTCCGAGACTGCAGACCTTTTCTGTCAAGAGACAGGGGCTCATTTCAGGGGTTAAGCTTAAGACTCCGATGCTTGTTGTTTCTTCAGACAGAAAGTCAATCAGTTCCATCGGTGATGCCAAGCTTCTGGGAGGCATCAGCGAAAACACGGAATTTATGGAATTAAAGGCGAATACCGCTTTTGAATTGTTTACAAAGGTAATTGACCAGGTTTCCGACTGGTTAAAGGAACGGCTCTAAAACTGCCGGATTTAAGAAATTGAACGCAAAGACTATAGTTGTAAAATTTGGTACCTCAATGCTTACTTCAGGTACTAAACGCCTTGATCCAGCACATATGATTGAGGTGGTAAGAGTTCTGTCCGCCCTGGCCAAAAAAGGGCATCACATCGTTGTTGTAAGTTCCGGTGCTGTTGCGGCCGGACGTGAGGTTCTGGGTTACCCGGCTCTTCCGAGAACCATAGCCAACAAGCAGATGCTTGCTTCCGTTGGGCAGACCTTCCTGATGAATACCTGGCAGAATCTTTTTGAAATCTACGGACTTCACATCGGTCAGATTCTGCTGACAAGAGCGGATCTTGAGGATCGTGAGCGTTTTCTGAATGCCAGAGATACTCTCGGTGCCCTTATCGCCAATGACATCATTCCGGTTATTAACGAGAATGATGCGGTTGCCACTGCTGAAATCAAGGTTGGTGATAATGACAACCTTTCTGCAAGGGTTGCAATCCTTTCTGATGCGGACATGCTTATTCTGCTGACCGACCAGAAGGGACTCTACACTGCTGATCCCCGTTCAAATCCTGATGCTACACTCATCAGAACCGTGGAAAAAATCACTCCGGAAATAAAGGCTCTGGCAGGTGACAGCGTCAGCGGACTCGGTACCGGCGGCATGGCTACCAAGCTGCAGGCAGCAGAAATTGCCACCAGAAGCGGTATTGAGGTTGTAATCGCCTCCGGTGATGATCCGCGAATTATTGAAAGTATTGTAAACGGTGACTACACCGGCACCTCCTTCCGTCCTGAAAGTGATCCGCTTGAGGGCAGAAAGGCCTGGATTCTTGCCGGTCCTAAGCCAAGATGCTCCATTGTTGTTGATGCCGGAGCGGTAACGGCTCTGAAGGCAAAAGGTTCAAGCCTGCTGCCTAAGGGAATTATCGGAGTTGAGGGCGAGTTCCTGCGCGGTGATGTGGTTAACATAAGTGATGCTGACGGCAGGGTCGTAGCCCACGGTATCAGCAGATACACCAGTGCCGAGCTTAACGCCATCTGTGGTCACAGGTCTGAAGAAATAGAAGATATTTTAGGTTACGAGCACGGACAGGTTGCCGTTCATCGTGACGATTTAGTGGTTTTGGAGTAAAAGAATACCATGGATATGAATTTATTAGGTCAGAGAGCCAAGCAGAGCTCTTATGTTCTGGCATCCCTGTCAACCGCCCGCAAGAATGAGGCTATCACCAAAATTGCCGACATTTTACAGGATTCGGTACAGGAGATACTTGAAGCAAACGCCACTGACCTTAAGAATGCCCGCGAAAGCGGAATCGGTGAAGCCATGCTTGACCGTCTCATGCTTAATGAAAAGCGTGTGAATGATATTCTTTCAGACATGAGAAAGGTCGTTCTTCTTGACGATCCTGTCGGTTCCGAATATGACAGCAGGGTGCTTCCTAACGGACTCAAGCTGTTAAAGCGCAGGGTGCCTCTCGGGGTTGTGGGGGTTATCTATGAAGCCAGACCAAACGTAACCGTGGACATTACCTCACTCTGTCTCAAAACAGGCAATGCGTGCATTCTCCGCGGCGGCAGGGAAACCTTCAACACCAATGCCGTTATTGTGAGAATTATCCAGAGAGGTCTTGAGGCTGCTGGACTTCCAGCCGCTTCAGTACAGTACATTGAGGATCCGGACCGCGCCTATGTTACCGAGCTTCTGCACCTTGATAAATACGTGGACATGATTATTCCGCGCGGTGGTGCCAAGCTTCACATGCTCTGCAAGCATGAAAGCACCATTCCGGTAATTATTGGCGGTTTCGGCGTCGGTCATATTTTTGTGGATGAATCAGCCGATCAGGAAAGAGCTCTTGACGTTATTGAAAACTCCAAGATTCAGAAGCCTAGTGCCTGCAACAGCGTTGACACCATTCTGGTTCACAGAAACATAGCTTCCTCATTCATTCCGAAGCTTGCTGCCCGCATGACTGAAAAGAAGGTTAGAATGGTTTGCCACGGTGAGGCCCTCGCTTATGCATCTTCAGTTGCCGGAAGCATGGTTACAGAAGGTAAAGAAGAGGATTTTGCAACTGAATGGCTGTCTCTTTGTTTGAACGTGGCCGTTGTTGACGGTCTCGATCAGGTTATTTCCCATATGCAGAAATATGAAGCCTGCCACTCTGACGCCATTCTGACCAACGACCATGCAAATGCCTTAAGATTCGTGAATGAGGCCGGTTCTGCATGTGCCTATGTTAATGCGTCAACCCGTTTCTCTGACGGGGCCCAGTTCGGTCTTGGCGCAGAGGTTGCAATTTCCACCCAGAAGCTGCATGCAAGAGGTCCTATGGGCCTCGTTGAGCTCACCAGCTACAAGTGGATTATTGAAGGTGATTACGCCGTTCGCAGCTAATCCTCAGTATGCATGATAACGATAAAGGGATTTACGTATTCGTAAATCCCTTTATGTTTTTCTGGTCCTGTCTAACTCTTCTGACGTCCGGTAAAGTTAAGGAACAGCCAGGATCTTATGCGGTTTTTAAGCGACAGATGCTGCGGCTTATATATGCCTGCATCCTTAAACTTCCTTAGCAGCGGCCAGGTGTAAACGTACCATTCCTTCTTACGTGCGCCGTTTTCTGAGTGAATGGGTTCGGTAACTGCGAACTTGAAGAATCTGTAGGCCATTCTTCTGTTTACGTATTTTCTGGAAAGGCAGGACATTTCCTTATCCTTAAATTCCTTCAGTATGAGTTCCGCCACCATGAAGTTGTTCATGATGATTTTTTCTGAGAGAGAGGTGTTTACGGCAGAACCGCTTCTGTCTCTGTAATAATAGAGTCGTTCCGGTACATACGCTATTTTTTTTGTGCGGTACATGATTTTGTATATGTATACCACATCCTCGCCAATGGCAATGTTTTCCGGGAAGGAGATGTCCTTTATCAAGTCCCTTCGAAAGATCTTGTTGGGAGTGTATATCTTTATATCGAGTTTTTTGGTGACGAAGTTTTCAAAGACGTTGTCATGGTAATTCGGCGCCACCGGAGCCGTGCTGAGAAGTTTTTTGTCTCTTGCGATTTCACAGTAGGCAATGTCGGCTTTGCCGTCCCTTACCGCATCATACATCCTTTCGAGAAAGAATGGAGAATATTCATCGTCGGAATCAAGATAACATACATATTCTCCGGTTGCGAGTCCGAGACCTGTATTGCGTGTTGCGGAAACACCTCGGTTTTCCTGAAAAACTGCCCTGATTCTTGAGTCCTTAAGTGCATATTCCTTAAGTATTTCACCGCTGTTATCAGGACTTCCGTCCACCACGCATACCGCTTCCCAGTCCGTAAATGTCTGTGAAAGCAGAGAATCAAGGCAGGCAGGCAGATATTCTTCGACATTGTATATAGGAATTATTACTGATATTTTGGGCATCTGTTTTATCCTGAAAATGTTCCGAAACACGGGCCGTCAGGCGTGTGCTCCTTAATTATGGTTATCGGTTTGATCGGAGTTCTCGGTTATCTTCCGTTCTTTATGATTATCATGTCTGTTGAAAACATAAAATGTCGGCGGGAGAAAATAAGGCCGGGAGGAAACCTTCCGACCTACTTTATTAGAACGGAGAAATGATGTCAACATTCCTCCTCTTCGGCTTTTTCAGAATATGATCCTGAAAACAGGGAATCCCTGCTTTGTTTAAGGATGTCCTTTCAGTGAGCGAATTATTTGATTTCCACGTCAAATGTTCTTGTGCCGTTGTCCTTGAAAATCAGGTGATGGGTTATTCCTCTCGGAGCATCCTCCTCATGATGGGATACGAAGAGAATCTGGGTTTCACCGTTTTTCATCAGGAATTCAACGAATCGTCTTACGAGTTCGCGGCTGAGTGCGTCAAGTCCCTGCAGAGGCTCATCCAGAATAAGGAGCGGCGGCTGCTTGACCAGGGCTCTGACGATAAGCACCAGTCGCTGCTGTCCATAGGACAGTGATCTGAAACTGCTGTTCGCCTGTTCCCTGAGACCTAAAATCTTCAGCCACTGCATGGCCAGATTTATCTTCTGGTCTCCGGGCTGTTCATAAATGCCGATGGTATCGAAGTAGCCTGAAAGAATAACGCTGATTACGGAGCAGCTTACGCGGTAATCAAGGTGAAATGACGGACTTACGTAGCCGATGTGCTTCTTAATGTCCCAGATTGTTTCTCCGCTGCCTCTTCTGATGCCGAAGAGGGTAAGGTCATTGCTGTACCCCTGAGGATTATCACCGGTTATGAGTGACAGCAGGGTGGATTTTCCGCAGCCGTTAGGTCCGCTTATCTGCCAGTGTTCGTACGGATTTATGGTCCAGTTGAGTTTATTGAGGATTACGTGATCTTCATACTGTACCGTTACGTCTTTAAGTACGGCAATAGGAATGGAACGGTCGATGGTGTCACGACAGTCTTCAGGTACTTCGGGAAGACTGTAGATTTTCGGAAGCTTTTCATAATGGGTAAGCTGCTTAACCTCACTGTTGTTGAGAACCTCGTCCTTGTCACCGAATTTGACCAGTTCCTTGTCCATGATGAGCCCCAGCTTCTGACATACCGGATTGATTTCGTCAAAGCGGTTCACTGTAACAATGATTGACTTGCCCTGATTGTAGACATCGATCAGCATCTGCTGCAGATCCTCTCTGGTCTTTACGTCAAGTCCGTCAAAAGGTGAGTCCAGAACAATCAGGTCCGGTTCCTTGAGCAGTGCTTCAATGATTAGGGTTTTTCTGCCTTCACCGCTTGAAAGCTTGTGGTATGAGCGGTTTAGGGCATAGCTGAAATGAAGTGATTCGCACAGTCTGCTGATGACTCTCTTGTCTTCGTTAACCTTAAGAAACATTTCCATCGGTGTGTAGCCGATAAGGTCACTCTCGGTATCGCTGTTGCGTCTGTTGAAATCCTCCTCAATGAACTCCAGCTGCTTTTCAAAGGAGATGTTGGCAACCTTTACTGATTCCGGCACCGTACCGCTTGAAAGCTTGAGTTCATTGCAGACGGCTCTCGCAAAAAGACTTTTACCGCTGCCGTTCTGTCCTATGACGGTGCAGAAACAGTGATCGTCCAGGGTAAGGTTTTTTAAACAGAAATGAGCCTGACCGTCTTTGGTCAGAAATATACAATCTTTCCAGCTGTACATGATAAATCCTATGTTTGTATTTGTTGTAAAAACCAGGACATGATTCCGTGAGTCTGAATCTCAGTATCTGAAAGTTTTGCGACAGAGAGGGAATATGCATAAGTCCACTGCAGGGTATTTTAAATAGTTCGGACTGTTCTCTCAACAGGTATTTTACGGCTTCTGCAAAAGAAGATGACTGGTAATGGCCGTAACGTACATAACGGTTAGAGGAATCGCCTAACCGGTGCATTAAGTCCCTGCAGCAGGGAAGCCACGGTACGTTTTTCGTTTAGGGGACTCAGTCCCGGTCCGATGCTATTCCGTTTGCGGCTCCGAAGGTTTATCAGCTTCTTCGGAGACGACGTCATTATGCTGATTTTTGCCGTTTTCAGCAGCTTCATGGTTTCTGTCCGTAGTGCTCTCATGGAGCTGGGCATGTTTCGGTGAAATGTTTTCACCGCCGATTTCAATCGAATCTCCCAGAAACTTTGGCTTGCTGTTAAAGAGGTATACGTCGAGAATGCACTTTAATCTGGCAAAGAATTCCCTGACGTTTGACACGAAAAAGTCCTGTCTCGGTACGTGTGCATTGAACGCAATGGCATTGATGCCGTTATGCCTTGCTATGTATATGGCTCTTTCGTTATGAAAGTCCTGACTTATGATGGTTACGCTGTCCTGCTTGAAGATGTGTTTTATTCTGACTACGCTGTCAAGGGTTCTGAATCCTGCGTAATCCAGATATATGTGATCAGGGGGAACTCCCATCTTAATCAGATCCTTACGCATGGTGCGCGGTTCATTATAGGATTTGAGGGCATTGTCTCCGGATACCACGATATAGTCGATCTTGCCGCTCAGATAGAGTTCCACCGCAGCGTTGATGCGGTTCAGATAGTATTGGTTGATCTTGTTGCGGGATACGAATTTTGAGGTGCCCAGCAGCAGACCTGTACGGTTGTGCGGGATTTTTTCAATGGAGTTGTATGTATAGGCGGACATGCGCGAGATGTCACTCATCATGATGCATGTCAGAACAAGCATCAGAAGCACAAAAATGGCGAATACGTAAAAAACCTTCCTAAGGAAGGTTCCGTATTCGATTGAAAATGAGTTCTGACGCATATTACCTGAATTCCGTATTTAACGGCCACTGTACCGGGATGGTGTGGCCGTTTCCTTAGCCGACATTATAGCACATGCTGAATGTGCGGGAGTTCAGCACCTTCCTTGTAGATCCTGTAGAGGATTTCCTTGTCGTTAACGGTGGTGGTAACGTTGAAGGTGATGTACTTGCCGGTACGGCTCTTGCGGCCGGCGCTGATGTCGCAGGCAAGAGTCAGCTTATCAGCAAAGAATGCGGAGATGATCTTTTCCACGGCATCATTGTTGTTGCCGATGAACTTGAAGGTCAGCTTTGCCGGAAACTCAATGAGTTCCTCAAGCTTTGGTTCTTCCTTTTCCGGAGCATTGGTATTTTCGGTCATTAGAATAAATCCTTAAAAAATATCACTACGTGGTCCCAGGTTCTGGATGCGAATCCGCCTTCCTTGATTTCATCAAGAGCCACCAGATTGGTTTTATAGATAACCTTTCCGTCAAGTGAAAGGTTCAGCACGCCGATCTTGGTTCCCTTCTGGATAGGGGCTACCAGGTTTTTCTGATCAAGCGAGTATTCGGCTTTCATGCGGTTTACTGAGTTTACCGGTACAACCAGACTTACGTCGGAAGCAGTACCGATGCTTAGGGTATCCTTGTCACCGAGACGTACTTCCTTGGTCGCAAGAACCTGTCCCTGCTTGAATGCTGTGTATGGTTCATAGAAGCGCATACCGTAACGCAGAAGTTCCTTTGAATGGGCAGCACGTTCCTTTTCGCTGACGTCACCGATGATAACGGAAATCAGTCTCATGCCATTGGTAGGATGTACTGCTGATGCCACAAGGTTGTAGCCTACCTGACTGAGGTGACCTGTCTTGATGCCGTCGGCGTTAATGGTGGTGTCCCACAGCAGCTTGTTTCTGTTCATCTGTTTGATGCCGTTGAAGGAGAATTCCTTTTCGGAATAGATGGCGTATTCCTCAGGAAGATCCCTGATGAGCGCACGGCCCAGCAGAGCCATGTCGTAGGCTGTGGAGTAGTGGTTTTCGTCATAGAGACCGTGACTGTTCACGAAATGAGTGCCCTTGAGACCGATTCTCTTAGCCCATTCGTTCATAAGTGAGGCAAAGGAGCTTTCGGAACCTGCAATGTGTTCTGCCATTGCTATGCAGGCGTCGTTGCCGGAAGCTATGATGATGCCCTTGTTGAGAAGTTCGACCGGAACTTCCTTGCCAACTTCAATGAACATTTTTGATGAGTCTGAGTAATTTTTGCTCCAGGCGTTTTCACTGATGGTAACCTTGTCGTCAAGGTGAAGTCTGCCGAGTCTGATTTCCTGTCCGATTACGTATGAGGTCATCATTTTGGTGAGGGATGCAGGATCAATCTGATCCTCGTAAGCTTTCCCGAAAAGCACGCGGCCTGAAGCGTAGTCCATGAGAAGATAGGCGCGGACGTTAGGTGAAGGCGGTTCCGGAATGTGCTCGCTCGGAGCCGGAGGAGGAAGGACGCTTGATTCAGGCACGTTAACCGTGGCATCTGCCATGGCGATTGCCGAACCGGTAAGTAACACGGATGCAATAAAAGTTGATATTATCTTGGATAACATTTGTTTTCTGTTCCTTTCATTAATTTTTTATCAGTCTGCCGTAAAGAAGGCTCCGGAATATCCGCACTGCTTTATTTTTGACAGGGTCGATGCGGCTTCTTCCTGTTTGAGAGGACCGACCTTTATTCTGTATGCCTGCTGGTAGTTCTGAATGAATACCGGCTTTCCGGTTTCTTTCGCCAGACTGTTTTTTATGTTTTCCGCCTTATTATAATCCATGGTGCTGAAAATCTGAATATAAGGCTTGTATCCGTTGAGCAGATTCATGCTGGTCTGTTCATCGTTTGGCACTGTCTTGATGAGTTCCACGCTGACGCGGGCTGTGCCGGGACCGATTACGCCTATCTTGGAGGCTGCACCTTTGGAAAGATCCAGTATTCTGTTGCCGTGGAACGGTCCGCGGTCGTTAACCCTTACTATGACGGCCTTGCCGTTTTCCAGATTCGTAACCTTAAGGAAGCTCGGGAGAGGCAGGTTCTTGTGAGCGGCGGTATAGCCGTTCATATTGTAAGGTTCACCGTTCGACGTGTTCTGTCCGTGAAATCCCGGACCGTACCAGGAAGCGGTACCTTCCTCGTAATAGCTGTCCACGTCGCGCCATACCTTATATTTCTGACCGAGAACGACATAGTCCTTGTTGCCCCTGACGCTGTATTTTTCAGAAGTGAGCTTGGCTCCGGTGACATTGGTAAGATCCACCGGACGGGTCTGCGGTGCCGGACGGCTGTTGTTCGGGCCTGTGCCGTAATATGCACCGGAGGTGTTGGCTCCTGTTGTGACGGCCGGGTTGCCACCGTCTTCCACGGAAGGGTTCTCACTGACGGTGACGCAACCCTGCAGAAGCAGGCCTGCACCGAAGCAGACTGATGTCATGGATGATAAAAATTTGTTCATGCGGTTCTCCCGGAGGCGGAATTATCTGTGTTTAGGGTGAACTTTGTCCTTTTTGCGGCTGTCAGGCTTCTTAACCGGCTTTTTCTGCGGTGCGGCTGCCGGCTTAGTAATTTCACGGCTGAGATCATAGACGGCCATGGCGTACAGCGGACTCTTATTGTATCTCGTAATTACGTAGAAGTTATGGAAGCCGATGTAGTAATCCCATCCGTTTTCAGTTTGGAATCTGAACAGGCGGCACTTTACGGCATTTCCGTAACGTTCGGAAATGATTACGCCTTTCTTTCTGAGTTCGCCCACGGTAGTGTTAGGCTTGGTGTCTCCAGAAAGAAGCGCTTCGACTTTCGCCGGAGATGTTACCTTTACCTTTGATGTTACCGGTTCGCCGTGCTTCCACTCGTGCTCGTGGAAGTAGTTTGCCACGCTGCCGATGGCGTCATATCTGTCACGGAAGAGATTCTTGTGACCGTCTGCGTTGAAGTCAACGGCCCATTTCATGTAGCTCCATGGCATGAACTGTCCCATGCCCATGGCTCCGGCGTAAGAGCCTTTGATATCATTGTGTTTCCAGCCCTGCTGCTTTGCCAGCTTTACGTAGTTCGC
Organism: uncultured Ruminobacter sp.; assembly: GCA_902764345.1. Classification (GTDB taxonomy): domain Bacteria; phylum Pseudomonadota; class Gammaproteobacteria; order Enterobacterales; family Succinivibrionaceae; genus Ruminobacter. Next base: position 37,633 of record CACWVT010000004.1, on the reverse strand, counting down.
AAATTCCCTGCTGAAATATTCGGCTCTCTTTGGATAATGGAAGCCCAGGGTATAAAGGGCATCCAGAACTCTGTAGTTGCCCATGTTTGCTCCGTAGTAGGTTTCAACGCCGATGATGGCGGCCACTATTTCCGGTTCCACATGGTAGGTGTTTTCAGCCTTTTTGAAGATTGCTCTGTTGGTCTTCAGGAATTCACGGCCTTCGTTGATTCTTTTCGGTACAATGAAAATTTTGCGGTACTGGTACCAGGGTTTGGCTTCTCCCGGTCTGTTCATCGCGTCAATGATGGACTGTTTCTTTTCTGCCTGCAGATAGGCGGTTCTAAGTTCATCGTAGGTGATTCCGCCAGTATCATTTGCAAGTTTTTTCAGGAGAGCATCATCCTTTGGCGGAATGTGTGATTTGATGCTTTGCGGCTTTTTGCCATGGTGATGCTGTTCCACACCGTACGCCGTATGGGAGCCCGTGGCGGCTTCGGCACTGAGGCTGATGCCCATGGCACTGATTAATGTGCCGATTAGAAGGGCGGATAATCTGTTCAAAATAACTCTCCTCATTCTGATTGCTTGTCCTGCACCTCCGGAAAAAGTCCGTTACAGTTCAGGAGTACGTACTTATTGAGACCGACTGGCGGCTCATTTGTTTCACGTTTTCATATTTAAAATGAATAAAAAACGCCATCCTTTTGCCCGGGTGGCCGTATGTGTCGCAGAGCGGCCGTAAAACTGTTCCAGTCGCCTAAGTACCTTATTTACGGTTGCCTAATATAACATAATTACCGTGTTACTATAATCGCAAAATTCACAAAATATTAAACTTCGGGCAGATATGTTCACGACCTGCCAAAAAGTATTTTCTTGATGACTGTGCGTGATGCGGCAACCCTGTTCATATAACCTTGCGGATGCGTGAACGTTGAGTTTTTCAAAGTCACTCTTCCGTAATGTTCCGACAGGTGAAAAACCAGTGGGCGATATTATTCGGAGCTCGTTCATAGGCGTGTTTTATGATAAGATAGTGGCAGAAAAACATAACTTGAAACAGGAGCAGAAAAGTATATGGAATTAATCCGGAGTTTTTCAGTTGATCATAACCGCATTGTGCCCGGTATTTTTACCAGCAGGGTCGATCATCTTGGCGACTATTCTGTCACCACATACGACATCAGACTCAAGAGACCAAACAGGGAACCGGTTATCAATGTTGCGGCAATGCATTCTCTTGAACACATTATTGCCACCTATCTCCGCAACAATCCGGAATGGAAGGATGAGGTTGTTTACTGGGGACCTATGGGCTGTCTTACCGGCTTCTATCTCATTCTCAAGGGGAACAGGGCTTCCGCCGAGCTTTATGATCTGATGCTGAGTGCATTCAGGGCCGTGGCCGACGCACAGACCGTACCAGGTACCGCTCCTGAAAACTGCGGATACTGTCTCATGCACGATCTGGGAATGGCCAAGTGGTACGCTGCCGAGTTTGTTGAATATCTTGAAGCAAATGCCGATAACGCCGACATTTTCGAGTATCCTAAGACTGAAAGGCTTGTGACTGAAGACGGCAGACACTTCTTCGATTCATAAATTTTAATCCGCTGTGATCATGAAGACTCCGGCATCTGTTTTCGTGCAGTGCCGGAGTCTTTTCGTTCCGTAACGTTCGCAACTGTCAGGATCTGTTTTCTCATTCTCGGTTCGGTGCCGGTTTCGGGTCTTTTTTGCGACATTGATTAGAAATAACCGTGAAAGCCTGTTTTTATGTCAAAAAAACGATTAGTCCGTGAAGCGTTTTTATTTAAATGCGGTTATTGTTAATGTACGATCATTGCCGCCACCGGAACAGTTTCAGTCATGGTTTTGCGGGCTCGGTGACGGCGCATTGCGTTAAGGAACAGAGGGGCTTTAAACGCTGACGCTGATTTGATTGGTTTCATAAGTGGATGTACATACATGGGTAGATTATTATTCAGTGCGGCGACGCTTGTAATTGCCGCTGCAGTTTCCGGCTGTGCCGTTATGTCAGAAGAGGAATGCTACAATGCCGACTGGTCACAGGTGGGCTATGACGACGGCGTGAACGGCAGGCCTTCATCAAGGTTCAATGAGTATGTGGACGCATGCTCCAGATACGTTAACGTTAACAGAAGTGCCTATGATTCCGGACGGAGACAGGGGGCGGATGTATTCTGTACCAATGACAGGGCCTATCAGCTCGGTATGGAAAATCAGGAGGTTTCCGATATCTGTACCATTTCGTCAAACTACCATAATTTCAAAAAATATTATACAAACGGCGTAAATGTTTACAATGAATGCCGGCCGCTGTATCAGACCGACGAATATCTTACAAGTCTTAATGATTATGTTTCAGATTTCCGTCTTGGAGCACTTCATTCACAGCTCATGGCAGACAGGGATTATCTGATGCTTAACAGGGCTAATCTTGATAACTACTGCAATTACGTGAAGAGCAACGGATATGAGGGAAAATTCAGACGTACCGACTATTCCCGATTCATTGACGGAATGCCGTATCCTGCCGCCATTGAAGCCGCTGCCGATGCCGAAAAAATGTTTGAGGACGTGGACAGGGCCTACAGGGAAATCGATCGCATGATTGATGAGGCGAGACGCTGTGAGGACAGAGCATCCGACAATGATGACCGTTCCGAAAGGGATCGCTGCAGAAACCGTTCGAGATGTCTCATTAGGGAGAGGGAAAGACTTTCAGAGAATGAGAAAAAGGAAGTTTGGAACTATTCCCGTAACCTGAATTACACGGGAACACTGTACCATTCATGGATTGATGACTACAGAAAGTGCAGATAGTTGCTGACGATTTTTCATATGTCGCTTCTTACGGTCGGTGCGGAATTTTAGTAACGATCGTCTTCGGAGCGGCGGGGAGAATCCATGCCTGGTTTCACAGGCATTCTAAACATAAAACCGTTCCGGTATGAATTTGAAAACATCACGGAACGGTTTTTTCATAAAAGTGCTTCACGTTACGGAGAACCGTGTGCGTCAGTAGCGTTCATCCGTAATCTTGCGGTGTGTTCTGATTGACATCAGCAGACCGAAGCCCGCACAGAGCGTAACCATGGAGGTTCCGCCGTAACTGATGAGAGGCAGAGGCACGCCTACTACCGGCAGGATACCGCTTACCATGCCGATGTTCACGAAGATATAAAAGAAGAATGTGAGCGACAGGGTGCCTGCCAGAATTCTTTCAAAGGTGCTGTGAGCCTTTTTGGCAATATAGATGCATCTGAGGATGATGTACATGTATATTGCCATCAGGAGAAAGAAGCCCATCATTCCGAATTCCTCGCTGTATACCGCAAAGATGAAGTCAGTATGGTGTTCCGGCAGAAAGTCCAGCTGGGACTGGGTGCCGTGAAGCCAGCCTTTTCCGTATACGCCGCCTGAACCTATGGCAATTTTGGACTGAATTATGTTGTAGCCCGTGCCGAGAGGATCGGATTCCGGATTCAGGAAGGTCAGTACGCGCTGCTTCTGGTAATCATGAAGAACGTACATCCAGAGAAGAGGCAGCAGTGGCAGCGCCAGCAGGGCGCAGGAAATGATGTACCACCAGCTGATGCCGCCAAGAAATATGGCGATTATTCCGCTGGTTCCCACGAGAATTGCTGTACCCAGGTCCGGCTGCTTGGCAATCAGGGCTGACGGAATGGCTACGAGAATCACTGCCCATACGACTCTGATGAACCTTGGAGGAATCGATTCCTTGGCAAGAACGGCCGCAATGGTTATCGGCATGGCGATCTTGAAGAATTCGGACGGCTGTATTCGGATGAAGCCGAGGTTAAGCCATCTTCTGGCTCCCTTACTTATTTCTCCGAAAAACGTTACACCGAGAAGCATGACAAGGCAGAACACAAAAATGACGAGACACCAGCGTTCAAAGAACTTAACGTTTATCTGGGCGATGATTATCATGATGCCAAAGCTCAGACCGGTGTGCAGTATCTGTTTGAGCAGCATCTGATAATGCTGACCCGATGCACTGTAGAGCACGAAGAGGCTCAGAACCAGTGTGGCAATCAGACCGCCGAGAAGAGGAAGATCCACGTGAAGTCTTTCACTCAGGGTTTTCTTGCGGCTGAAGCTGTCATAGTAGCTGTCATAGGCTTCACTCATTATTTCTTAACCTCCTGATTCTCTTCGGCAAAACTCTGTTTTACCTGACGGACGTATTCGTCTATTTCCTGTTCCGTAGGTGTCGGTTCGGCCTGGTATTTGAAATAGTCGTCCATCATGGCGCGCACTATAGGAGCGGCTTCCTTACTGCCGCCGCCGATGTTTTCGGCGATTACGGCCACCAGAATTTCCGGATTTTCCTTAGGTGCAAAGGCCACGAACAGTGCGTTATCACGGTGTGTTTCCTTAAGGGCTGCGGCGTTGTACTTCGCATCCTGCTTGATGCTTACAATCTGTGCTGTTCCGGATTTGCCGCAGGCTTTGTATTTGGTGTTGGCGAAGGCCTTGCGTCCTGTTCCTTCCGCACCGTTGATAACGCGGCACATGCCTTCACGGGCATATTCAAAGAAATGATCATCCCTTACCTGAACAACCTTTTCCGTACGCGGATAAACGATTATTTCCGGATCGGAACCCGTAGGGTCATGGGCTGTTCTCAGAAGGTGCGGCACCACGTTGACGCCGTTCTGGGTGAGAATGGCGTGAGCTCTTGCCAGCTGTATGAGCGTGGTGGTCCAGTATCCCTGACCGATACCGATGGAAATGGTGTCTCCCGGAACCCAGTCATGCTTATAGCGCTGCTTCTTCCAGGCTCTGGAAGGCAGATTGCCGATGGATTCCTCCATTATGTCTATGCCTGATTTCTGTCCCATGCCGAACTTTGACATATAGGCATGAATGCGATCGATGCCTGCCCTGTATGCCAGGTCATAGAAGTAGGTGTCTGCGGAAATCTCTATGGCGCGGAACATGTCCATCATTCCATGTCCCCAGCGTCTCCAGTCTCGGAACTTGTGGGTGGATCCCGGCAGCTGGAAGAACGGAGCTCCGAAGAATTTTGCATGAGGGGTTATAAGATCCTCCTCCAGTCCCATAACCGCAAGCAGCGGTTTAACAGTGGAGGCCGGGGCGTAGCCGCCCTGAGTCACGCGGTTTATGAGCGGTTTGTCCGGATTGGAGAGTAGGGCCTTGTATTCCTTGTTCTTGATGCCTCTTACGAACGGATTAGGGTCATAGCTAGGAGATGACACGAAGGCATATATTTCACCGTTTTTCGGATTAAGCATGACAAGACCTCCGCGCTTGCCGCGCAGCAGCTGTTCGCCGCGGAGCTGCAGACGGATGTCTATGCTTAATGTCAAATCCCTGCCCGGTTTCGGAGAAACCAGGTTCAGGGTACGCTGAATGCGTCCCAATGAATCAACTTCCACCTTCTTGTATCCGCTGACGCCGTGAAGAAGGTTTTCGTAGTATTTTTCCACACCCTGCTTGCCGATGTCGTTTGTGGCTGCATAGTTTTCGGAATCGCCTTCCTCGGTAAGCTTCTTCATGTCGTCAGCATTGATTCTAGCTACGTAGCCCAATGCATGGGTCATGGTTTCACCGAGTGGGTAGTGTCTCTTGAGATTCGCCTCAATGTGGGCGCTCGGGAAACGGTGCTGGTTTACCGCAAACTTGGCTACCTGCTCCTCATTGATGTTTTCGGCAATCATGGTGGACAGGAATTTACGTCTGTATTTGCTCAGCTTTATGATGTTGTCAATGTCTTCCGGTTCAAGGTCCAGCTTGAGCAGATCGTTGAGTCCGTTAATGTCCTCGCGCAGATTCTTACTGTTTTCCGGAATGATTTCCAGGCTGAACAGAGGTCTGTTATCGGCCAGAATGTAGTGGTTGCGGTCATACACGAGTCCGCGCGGCGGAGCCAGCGGAACTATCTTGATGCGGTTCTGGTTGGAACGGGTGTGGTAGTCCTGATATCCCAAAACCTGCAGATAGTAAAGGTTTCCCCACAGAACCAGAATTGTCAGAATAACCATAACCAGGGCAAAATTGATTCTTCTGACGAATATTCTCCGTTCTGCGGCATTATCCCTGAATCTGAAGGGTTTGTAGAAAAAATTACTCATGCGCACTACTCACGGTGATAAGGGTGATTGGCCGTTATGCTCCAGGCTCTGTACAGACTCTCCGCGATTACGATTCTTACAATTGGATGCGGAAGGGTGAGAGGTGACAGTGACCAGCTGGCCTCTGCAGCCTTTTTGCAGGCGTCTGACAGGCCTTCCGGACCGCCAACGAGGAGAGCAACGTCACGACCGCCGCTCTTCCATCTGTTGAGTTCTTCGGCCAGCTGATGGGTGTTGTGCATCTTACCGGGGATATCCATGGTTACAATCATGGCTCCCTTTGGCACGGCGGCAAGCATCAGCTCGCCTTCGTGATTAACAATCTTTTCGATATCGGAGTTCTTGGTTCTTTTTCCGGCGGGAATTTCAATAAGTTCCAGTGAAACCTCCCGGGGGAAACGCTTGGCGTATTCCTCGAAGCCCATGTTTACGAAAGCAGGCATTTTGGTGCCGACGGCAATCAAATAAATCTTCATCTCTGTTTTTCAGCGGTCTGTAGGTATGGAGGTAGGTAAGATTTTAGGCAGTATAGAGCTTTTCCAGCTGATATGCGTCACGCGCCTGCGGAATCATTACGTGCAGAATAACGGAGCCTGCGTCCAGAAGAACCCAGTCACCGCTCTGCTCGCCTTCAATTCCGTAGGTTCTGATGCCGTTCCTGTGGAGGGATTCGCTTACCTTTTCGGCAATGGCTGTGGTGTGACGGGTAGAGGTGCCGGTGCAGATCATGTAGTAGTCGGCAACGTCGGAACTGTTGCGGACGTCTATGACGCTGATGTCTCTGCCCTTAATGTCTTCTATGGCACGGGTAATGTTTTCAATAATGATCTGTTCTTTCAATTTACGGATCCTTTTTCGGTAATCGGAAGTTTGTTTTATAGCGGGGAACGGTGCCGTGCCGCAGTATGACGTACGGATTTTCCGTTCCCTGAAACATACGGAATCGGTGAATGTGAATGTATCATCCGGGTCCGCATGACGGAAATATTTTCCTATGATTTTAATGTAATTTTATCGCAATGCAAAAAGATTTATGAAAGAGAAACCGTGTTTTTTAAAATTTTTCTGAAAGCATGATTTAAGAATCAAAAGGCTTCATCCGGGAGAACCGTTTCCGGGAGCGAATGGTGTCGCTGATACTGAATTTTTCCGCATGAATTCCGGTAAAAAACAGGAAAGTCAGGACAGCAGGTCAGAGACGGTTACCGTAAAGTCCGTGCTCCATGATGTATTTCAGAACTCCCGCCGACATGTATTCCTCCGCTCCGGAACCTCCTTCCCTAAGGAGATTTCTGAGTGTGGTGGAGCTTATGTCAAAAGGCCTGCTTTCGATGAAATACAGACCTCCGGATCTGTTAATCACGGAGTGATCGGTTATGAGATGGCGGCTATGGAGTTCCGCAAGCTCTTCAGGCAGATCCTCCTGCTTCAGCACGTGTCCCGGTCTGTTGAAAACGGCAATGTTGGCCGTTTCAAGAACGGTTTTGTAGTTACGCCATTTATGGAAGTAAAGCCATGAATCCATGCCCATTATAAAGACCAGTGCCGTTTCCGGTTCGTTTTTTCTCAGACGCAGAAGTACCTCTGACGTGGAGAGGTATTCCTTCTCCCTTAACTCGAAATCACTTGCCAAAAGTTCCTTTCTGCCGGTTTCCGCCACGGCGATTCTGAGCATCTCTAGACGGTCAGCGTCAGATACCTCGGCCTGCTTCTTGTAGTAGGGGATTCTGTTCGGCTGAAGAATCACCTCATCAAGCTCGAGCTCCTGAAGAGCAGTGAGCGCCATGCCGATATGTCCTGCATGAACAGGATCAAAGGATCCTCCCAGAATACCTTTTTTAATCATCAGGATACAACCTCAGCGTTTTTCTGCTCAGTGTGGCTGCTATTTCCTTAAGAATCATTACAGCCTCCTCATCCCTGAAGCTTCGAGCCATGAAATCAGCCTTTGTCAGCAGATCTATAAGGTGGTGAAGTTCTCTCAGATCCGTGTTTCTGGCCCCGTTAAGGTACATTGGTCTTTTGGCCGTGTAGCCCTTCAGCAGACGGTGTCCGGCAAAGTATCCGTCGAGGTTACCGACGGTATCCAGTATCGTTCTCATTTCATGCAGGGTGCTAAGAGCAGTTCCGGTTCTGGTAACAAGATCCATGGCGGTAATGCCGTTTTCGAGCAGTACCTCCATTATCTGCAGTCTGCGTTCCACGGTAACACGCGGATCTATCAGGGCTTCAATGTAGTCGAATGCGGAAAAGTGGTTGTCTGCGGAAATGTGGGTTCTTATGAGATCTTCGGTCACAGTCCCCTTAATGCCGCAGAGTTCCATTTTCTGCAGAATCTGAACCATGCCCTCCACGTTGCCTTCGTAGGCACTGTATAAAATGGCAAGAGCCCCCTGGTTTAGGTTAAGGCCGAGCGAGGCCGCACGCCGGCGCAGAAAATCCGTAATGAGACGCTGATCGGGATCGTAGAATATGGAAATGATGCCGTGATCTGCCAGAAAGTTAAGCGGCTTGTTCTTGTTGAGCTCGGCAAGTGTAAGTCTCGGTATCTGAATAATCAGCAGCAGGCTTGGATTAATGCATTCCGAGCAGATTTCGAGAAGCTTTTTTCCCTTTACCTTGAGATCTTTTATCTTAAGTTTGACGAGTACGCGGTCGGCAAAGAGCCCCGGACTGGTCATGGCCTCAATCAGCTCATCAGTTTTCAGTTCATCATCTGAGAATGAATACGTGTTGTCCCTGCCGAAGCCGGCCTTTGCGGCATAATTCTGCACGGTGGAAGTGGCTTCGTCCAGCCAGAACGGTTCGTTGCCGCTGAAGATGTATACGCCTTCAATCTGCTGTTTGAGTTTGCCTTCAAGTTCATTGGAGTTTATTTTCATGGCAGTTGCGGTCCGTTACCGGTCGGAATTTATTTCGACGTTTCTTTCCTGTTCCAGAGCCTTCAGTTCGTCGGCTCCTTCGATTTCAATCACCTCGGTCTTTTCCTCCTCGGTTGTACCGCCGGTGCCGTTGAAAACCACGGTTATCTTTTCATCTTCCGCCGCTGACTCAGTCTCTCCGGTTTTCACTGAAGGCTTCAGCACCGCATGCTTTATTCTGAAGATTATCTGTCCGGTGAAGATTTCAACAACTTCCTGACGGATTGTCTCTTCCTCCGTAAGCTGGCTCAGCGTGGCTCCCGATTTATTGAGGAAGGAGCGGTCAAGAGAGGAATTTATGACATACGGTTCATAGCCCTTTACGAAGAAGGTACAGCTAATCTGGTTTTTGTAGGCATATTCCATTTCCTGAGAGTCGCTTGACACAGACAGGGCTTTGCTTTCGTTCCTGAGATCGCTGCAGCTTAGGACGGGAGTGTCTCCGTTAATTTGGGCTGCGAGATCTGAGGTTCCCTGAGTGACGCTGAAGCCTTCCAAAAGCAGTTCCTTTTTCAGGTTCTTGTAGAGAATGTCGTTATTGTTGCCTACAAGAATAATGTCACTGAAGCTGTTGGAGATGTCTTCTGAGCCTGCGAGGTGAAAACCGCAACCGCAGAGAAGCGAGAGGGGGATGAGAGGGAGTATTCCGCATAATCTCTTCATAGTAATGACCGTGCCCTTTAATGTTCTTTCTGAAATCCGTGCCATGACAGTGTCCGTGTCCCGTATTTCCATAATATGCTAAAACCTTAAACATATGGGGATGGTACCGGGTTATGACCGGGGATTCCCGTATGTTTAAGGTCTTTGATTCATACCGCTTCGGGTATTTTAAAGCAGATGAGGTAAATTTTCATGCCGGAGTCTCCGATATGTATTGTCCGTCACCTGCTTTCACCTGAATTCATGCTGAATTCACGGGGAGTCGGAACGGCTCCCCGTCGGAACGGCTGTTATGCCGCAACGATGTTCAGCAGTTTGCCCTTGATGTAGATGACTTTCCTGATTTCCTTGCCGTCTGTGAACTTCGTAACGGCTTCGTCAGCAAGAGCCTTGGCCTTGATGTCATCTTCTGAAGCATCGGCAGCTACGGTCAGACGTGAACGTACCTTGCCGTTAACCTGTACGACGATAAGCTTTTCGTCTTCAACAAGAGCGTCTTCACAGACCTTAGGCCATGAAGCTTCGTCAATGCTGCCTTCGTGACCGAGAATTTCATAGAGTCTGAAACATGCATGAGGAATGATAGGGTAGAGGAGAACCACAACCGCATCATAGATTTCATACGCAAGACCGAGTCCGTTTTCGGTTGAAGTGTCGACCTTGGCTGCCTTATTGAGAAGTTCCATGATGGCTGCAATGGCAGTGTTAAAGGTCTGGCGGCGGCCGATGTCATCGGTAACCTTCTGGATGGTTCTGTGAAGGTCACGGCGAATGCTCTTTTCTTCTGAACCGAGTTCTGAAGGATTGTATGACGCAGGACGAGCCTTCTGAGCCAGAGCCACTACGTTGTTCCAGAAACGGCCGATGAAGCGCTTTGCGCCTTCAACGCCTGATTCCTGCCATTCAAGGGTGAGTTCTGCAGGTGAGGCAAACATCATGAAAAGTCTGATGGTGTCTGCACCATACTGCTCAACCATGCGCTGAGGGTCAATACCGTTATTCTTTGACTTACTCATCTTGGTCATGCCTGCGTGAACAAGTTCGTGTCCTTCCTTATCAACAGCAGTCTTGATGTTGCCCTTTTCATCACGGGTGCAGATGGCGTCAAGAGGACTTACCCAAACCTTGTTGCCGTTAGGTCCGACATAGTAGAAGGCGTCTGCCAGAACCATACCCTGACACAGCAGTCTGGTGAACGGTTCGTCACCCTTAACGAGGCCGGCGTCACGGAGAAGCTTGTGGAAGAAGCGGGCGTAGAGAAGATGCATGCACGCATGTTCAATACCGCCGATGTACTGATCTACAGGGAGCCAGAAACCGGTCTTTGTAGGATCGAGCATGCCGTCCTGATAGTCAGGGCAGCAGTATCTTGCGTAGTACCATGATGATTCCATGAAGGTATCGAAGGTGTCGGTATCGCGCAGGGCGTCAACACCGTCTACTTTGGTCTGAGCCCATAACGGATTGCTCTTGATAGGGCTCTGAACGCCGTCCATAACCACGTTTTCAGGTAAGCGTACAGGGAATTCTTCTGCAGGGCGAACTGAACCGTCAGGCATGTAGATCATTGGAATAGGTGCGCCCCAGTAGCGCTGGCGTGAAACACCCCAGTCTCTTAATCTGTAGTTAACGGTGCGGTGACCCTGATTGTTCTTTTCGAGCTCTGCGGCAATGGCGTCAAATGCCTGCTGGAAGTTCAGATTGTCGAACTTGCCGCTGTTTACGGTAAGGCCCTTTTCGGTGTATGCGCATTCGGCAACGCTTACTTCAGAACCGTCTGCCGGTCTGATTACCTGGATTATGTCGAGACCGTACTTTTTGGCGAATTCAAAGTCTCTCTGGTCATGTGCAGGTACTGACATTACGGCACCGGTACCGTAGTCCATGAGTACGAAGTTTGCAACCATGATAGGTACGGTGCGGCCGTTGAGCGGATGAATCGCATAGAGACCGGTAGCCATGCCCTTCTTTTCCATGGTGGCAATGTCTGCTTCGGCAACTTTGAGATTACGGCATTCTTCGATGAATGCGGCGAGTTCGGCATTGCTTTCGGCTGCCTTCTTTGCCAGAGGGTGAGCGGCGGCAATGGCCACATAGGTTACACCCATGAAGGTGTCAGGACGGGTGGTGTAAACATCAAGTTTGGCATCGCTGTCCTTTACGTTGAAGGTGATGGTCAGACCTTCAGAGCGGCCGATCCAGTTGCGCTGCATTGCCTTAACGGTGTCAGGCCAGCCTTCGAGAGTGTCGAGACCGCTGAGAAGTTCTTCGGCATAGTCGGTGATTTTGAGGAACCACTGCGGGATTTCCTTGATCTGAACCGGAGCGTCACATCTCCAGCACTTGCCGTCCTGAACCTGTTCGTTTGCCAGAACGGTCTGGTCAACCGGACACCAGTTTACGGTAGAGGTTTTCTTGTAGACGATACCCTTCTTGTAGAGTTCGGTGAAGAACCACTGTTCCCACTTGTAGTATTCAGGCTTGCAGGTGGCTATTTCACGGCTCCAGTCAAATGAGAGACCAAGCATCTTGAGCTGACCCTTCATGTAGTCGATGTTGCTGTAGGTCCATTTTGCCGGAGCGGTCTTGTTGTTGATTGCGGCGTTTTCGGCAGGAAGACCGAAAGAGTCCCAGCCGATTGGCTGCATTACTTCCTTGCCGTTGAGTCTCTGGTAGCGGGCGATAACGTCACCGATGGTGTAGTTACGTACGTGCCCCATGTGCAGTTTTCCTGATGGATACGGGAACATTGACAGGCAGTAGAATTTTTCCTTGTTGCTGTTTTCCACAGCCTTGAAGGTATTGTTTTTTTCCCAATTTTCCTGAACTTTAGGTTCAAGGTCATGCGGATTGTATTGTTCAAGAATAGTAGACATGATTAAATCAGAGCTCTTATTAAGTAAATTAGTAAGTAATTCATCGGGGACATCTGCCCCTTTTCCATCTCGGGGAATCCTGTCTGACGGCTGTGGCACCGGCATGCAAAGCGGTGTCTTACACGTAAGCTTCCAGACATAAATTACCGTATGCCCCATGGTACGGGTACGTATTATATTTTATTTATCCCGAAAAATACAATATATAAAGACACCGTAGGACTCGGCGACAGAAACGGCCGTCGTGTTTTCAACCGTTCGCGTATGTCTTATTTTTTAGATACGGATCTGATTTTTTGATACAATAGCGTAATCCGTGAATGTATCACTCTCGATCCGGGGACTTTATCCCCGGATCTGATTTTTTTTATTGTTGTTTTGCCGAGTTATAGAAGAACCCTCAATGCTTAAGTTTTTTGCAACATGTCCAAAGGGGCTGGAAAGCCTTTTAAATAACGAATTGATTGAACTTGGAGCCGAATCCGTGAAGGAAACGGTGGCCGGTGTGGCTTTTTCCGGGGATCTGCAGCTTGCCGTGAAGGTGTGTCTGTGGACCCGTTTTGCCACCAGGGTTCTGCTGACACTCGGCACCTTCCATGCCGACAGCGACATTGAGTTCTACAACGGTGCATACAGTCTGCATTATGAAGACTATTTTTCAAATGATGCCACAATATCCGTTGATTTCAACGGCCAGAACGCTTTCATAAACAACACGCTTTACGGTGCACTGAGAATAAAGGACGCACTCTGCGACCGTTTCGTAAAGCTTACCGATGCAAGACCGGACGTGGACAGAGAGAATCCCGATGTACGCATTAATGCGCATCTGGACAGACGCAACAACGTAACGGTGTCTCTCGATCTTTCCGGAAAGTCACTGCACCGCCGTGAATACCGCAATGTGGCAGGTGCCGCTCCGCTCAAGGAAAACCTGGCTGCGGCCATTGTCGCCAGAAGCGGTTATACCGGAGGTTCTGTAATTGATCCGATGTGCGGTTCCGGTACCATTCTGATTGAAGCCGCCATGAAGGCCTGCAACATGGCTCCGGGGCTTTTCAGAACGGCATACGGCTTTGAAAAGCTTAAGGGATTCGATGCGGCGGCATTCAACGCCATGAAGAGAGAGGCCTCTGCTACTGCCGAGGAGGGCAAACGCCGTCTTAAGGATGCAAAGGTTGTTTTTCACGGCTTTGACCGTGATGAGACTGTTATTGAAAAAGCAGTTCAGAATGCGGAAAGGGCAGGGCTTTCAGATCTGATTAAGTTCAGCGTATGCGATCTTCATGACCTTAAGAATCCTGTAACAAGCGGTAATCCGGGAATGGTAATTACCAATCCGCCGTACGGTGAACGTCTCGGTAACGTTCCGGAACTTCTGGAACTGTATACGGCCATAGGTGCCTGTCTCAAGAGGGAGTTCGGCGGCTGGAAGGCCGGTATCATTTCCTCCTCCGAGGATCTTTTAAGCTGTCTCCGTCTGCGTGCCGACAGGGTGTACAGACTTTATAACGGAGCCCTGGAATGCCAGCTCAGAACCTATACCATCAGTGAGACCGGGGCTGTCCGCACCGGTGATGAGAGTTCCTCAGGTGACGGTGAATACACTATCAGCTCCGCAACCCTGAAGGTTGCCGAGGAATTTGCCAACCGTCTTAAGAAGAACCTTAAGAAGCTGGAGAAATGGGCGGCAAGGGAAGGCATTGAAGCCTACCGTATCTATGATGCGGATCTTCCGAACTATAATGCCGCAATTGACCGTTACGGCAGCTATATCGTAATTCAGGAATATGCCGCTCCCGGCTCCGTTGATGCCCGTGTGGCTCACAGGCGAATGCTGGACATAATTCAGGTAGTTGTTGCCGTTACCGGAGTTAGGGGGGATCACGTTATCGTCAAGGTGAGAGAACGCAAGAAGGGCGATTCCCAGTACGAGAAGCTTAATGAAACAAAACATACCATGCTGGTAAAGGAATATGACGCTTCCCTCATCGTGAATCTCTGGGATTATCTGGATACCGGACTATTCCTTGATCACCGCGAGGTAAGACGCATGATTACCCGCAGAAGTGCCGGAAAGAGCTTCCTGAATCTTTTTGCCTACACCGGCAGTGCCACCGTTGCGGCGGCCATTGGCGGAGCCAGTGAAACCACAACCGTGGACATGAGCAGGACTTATCTTGCCTGGGCGAAGGATAACATGATGGCCAACGGCTTTTCAGGTAAAAATCATCAGTTCGTGCAGGCTGACTGTCTGAGATGGCTTGACCTTCCCGGCAGAAAATATGATCTCATTTTCTGTGATCCTCCGACTTTCTCAAATTCCAAGAGAATGGAAGCCACCTTTGACGTGCAGAGAGACCATGCCGCACTCATCGCCAAGCTGTCCGGAAAGCTCAATGTAGGCGGTACGCTGATATTCTCAAACAATAACCGCAGCTTCAGACTTGATGAGGAAGCAGTGGTATCCATGGGCTTTGACGTAACTGACGTGAGCGAAAAGACCGTACAGGAGGATTTTAAGCGAAACAAGCGCATTCACTGCTGCTTCATTCTCACCAAGGTGAGGGATGTGGAAATTCCTGCGGAGCTTGCCGCCGTAGATTTTGGTTCTGCAGCCAACATGCGTACCAGAGTTGACTATCTGAAGGGTGATTCTTCAGGGGCTGATAATGGAGGAAGAACCCGCAAAGACGCTCGACGCGGCAGGACTTCAGGTCAGACGGCCGGTGAAGGAAGAACCGGTGAGCGTTCAGAATTTTCAGTGCGTGGCAGGAGAAGTGACGGCGAAGGATATCGCGGACACGGCTCATCCCGCAGAAGCGGTGAGTACGTAAGGGAACGGCGCATGCCTGAGGCTCCGGTTCTGACCGGAGATGAGGAACAGCCGGGGCGCGGTCCACGTCTTAAGAGACGCATAAAGAGTACGGTCGGCGGTGAGGGAGATAAGGAATAGGCAGATGGCTCTCGTAACTTTAGACAATATTTACCTTTCATACAGCGATGCACCTCTCTTTGATCACGCAAGTCTTGCCATAGAGGAAAAGGATCGCATTGCCATTGTGGGCAGAAACGGTGCCGGAAAATCCACTCTTCTTAAAATTATTGAAGGCCTGATAAAGCCTGACGACGGACGCTGCATCGTACAGCAGGGGGTAAGAATCGCCAGACTTGAGCAGGATCCTCCGGCACATCTTGATCTTCCAGTATACTGCTACGTGGCTGAGGGCATTCCGGGGATCGGAAGTCTTCTTTCGAGATACTACATTCTCATCAATGCCGCAGACGGTTCCGATACCAGTGCCGAGCTTGCTGAAATAAGCTGTGCCCTTGACAGGGATGAAGGCTGGCATTATGACACCGAAATCTACCGTCTGCTGAATCTTGTAGGTCTGGCTCCGGAAACGATGATGTCATCACTGAGCGGAGGCTGGTTGCGCAAGGTGGCTCTTGCAAGAGCACTTGTAAGCTCACCGGATCTGCTCCTTCTGGACGAACCTACCAACCACATAGACATCAAGTCAATAATCTGGCTGCAGGATTTTATCGCCTCATTCCGCGGAGCAGTGGTGTTCATTTCCCACGACCGAAGTTTCATAAATGAAGTGGCTTCACGCATAGCCGACGTGGACAGGGGTCGGATTTCCGTATTTGAAGGCAATTACGATGCCTACGTTCAGGCCAAGCAGGAGGCTCTGAGACTTGAGGAAATTGCCAATGCCGATTTCGATCGCAGGCTTTCAATTGAAGAGGCCTGGATAAGAAAGGGCATAAAGGCTCGTCTTACCCGTTCTGACAGCCGTGTCCGCAGACTCAAGGAAATGCGTCGTGAGCACAAGGAACGCAGGGCAAGACTTGGTAATGTCAGAATGCGCATCGACGACAAGGAAATGTCCGGAAAGATTGTTCTTGAAGCCGAGAATCTCTGCTTCAACAACGGCGAAAAGGATATTATCAGGGATTTCAGTACCATTGTTCTGAGAGGCGACAAGATTGGTGTGGTCGGGGCCAACGGTGTGGGCAAGACCACACTCATCAAGATGATTCTGGGACAACTGCAGCCAACGTCAGGCAGACTGAAACTAGGATCAAACCTGAAGATTGCCTATTTTGACCAGTACCGTGAACAGCTCGATCCTGAAAAGACCGTAATGGACAATCTTGCCCACGGCAAGTCAGAGGTGGACGTGGCCGGCAGAAAGCAGCACGTTCTCGGGTATCTGCAGGATTTTCTGTTTTCACCTCAGAGGTCCAGAACGCCGGTCAAGGCGCTGTCCGGCGGGGAAAAGAACCGTCTGCTTCTTGCCAGAATTTTCCTGCATCCGTGCAATATTCTGATTCTGGACGAGCCTACCAACGATCTGGACATTGACACGCTGGATCTCCTTGAGGAGCTTCTGGCGAACTATCAGGCCACCCTTATTGTGGTGAGCCATGACCGTTATTTCATCGATAACGTTGCCACCGATACCTGGTATTTTGACGGTTCCGGAAAAATTTTTGAAAATGTGGGCGGCTACACCGACCTTAAGGAAACTTTAGCCCGCATGGAACTGTCCAATGCCGGAGAACGGAAAACCGGAGGAGCTGAACCGGTAAAGAAGCAGGAACCGGCACAGCCTCCGAGAGAGCGTAAGAGAAAATTAAGCTTTAAGGAAGCACGAGAGCTTGAGCAGCTTCCGCAGGAGATTGAAAATACCGATGCCAGAATTCAGGAAATAGAAGGTATTTTTGTGGGAGCGGACTACGGAACAAGTTCTGAGGATTACAGAAAGGAAATTCAGCAGGAGTACAATTCCCTGACTGAAAAACTTGAACATCTGTATCAGCGCTGGGAAGAATTGGAAAAAATTAATAATGCATGACGACAGGATCCCGCTGCTGGCGGAATCCGAGGAAAAGAGCATTGGATGGATAAAGGATTATGATGAAAATTAAAAGACTGTTTTTTGTGATAGCGGGATGTCTTGCAGCAGGTTATGCTGCTGCGGATGCTCAGAATGAATCTGCTACGCCGATGTATTCAATCAAAGCCCTGGACATCCCGGCCACCTCATTTGGTTACGGCCCGTTTGCCGTGTCAATGGGCGAGGGGGAATCACCTGACGTGGTCGGACTTTATGAACAGTTTGATTTTTTCTCGTTTTTCAACCTTCCTCCGCATCAGGTGGATCTGGGGCAGAAGATGTATCGTCACTTCAGCTGTCGCGGAAACAGAATAAGCTCCAGTTACTGTGATGCCCTCTGGGACGGTGCCAACATGGCAAAAGCGTGGAGATACAGTCTTTATAACGGAACTCCGAATCTGAAGTCTTTCCTTAACCAGACCATCGCTGATGACACCGACGTTATCTATACCAGTCTGGGTAATGATGCATCGGAAGGAGTCGGCTACCGTTATGACTATGATTCATCACTTTCCTCCTATGCCAATCCGACCTCATACGGCATAGCCAAATTCAACAATAAAACCTTTATACTGAAGAGTCCCGTTATCGACAGGGAAGACGGTTACATTCTCGGCAGCTACGCATCAGCCCTTGGGTTCGTGAAGCTTGATGACGGCCGAATCCTTGTTGGCGGCTACAGCAACTTCCCGAGTGCGAAGGAGCAGTTCTTCTATAACTGTTATGCCGGCAATGATGACTCAGACGGCAGTTATCATTTCTGTCCTGGGCATAAGATGCAGGCGACCATTTGGGTCATAGATCCGGACAGGGATCCGGATGGGGCTGAGATTACCGGACAGCAGACCCAAAGCTACATAGACTATACCACCAACCCTACGGCAATGGTTTCCGCAGCAGTAACGTCATTCATCAAAAAAGGTGATGATTTGTATGCACTCGGTTATTCAGTTACCAATGACTGGGGCGGAGCGGTAAATCCTTCAAATACCGCCGTTTACTGGAAACTGGGGCTTGACGGCGATACTGTGAATTATGAAACCGTCAGTGAATATCCGGGAATGGCGCGTCCGGGCAACCAGGACAACTGGAATGAATACACATGGACTGTCGGGGCCAATGACAACGGCTATATTCTGGCCAACAGAAAGCTTGCAAAGGCAAAGAACAGTAACTACGCCATGAATCTTGCCTATACCAGACTGAATGATGACGGTAGCTTTGATACGGTAAGTTACCCTCTTTACAATGATCCTTTCGGCGGTGTGAATTCCGAAGGTGCTGCCATCAACGACAACAATTTTATTGTCGGATGGACTGACAGGCGTAACGATACTCGTGCGGTTGTCGGCGGCAGCTACAGGGATACCGAGGCGCTGTTCTACGATATCAATGCCGGTAAGTATCATTACATCAATGACTTTATCTGCCATAAGGATGAGGCCGGCAATACAGACTGTAAGGCAGAAGACGGTAAGTACTATCACATCCAATGGGCGGTGGACATAAATAATTCCAATGTAATCTATGCAACCGCATTCCAATATGACACCAAGAGCGATTGGGATAACAGTATTAATGCTACGGTTAAGTCCGTGCTCCTGAAGCCGTCCGAAGATGCATTCATTGTTGACGGGGATACCGGAGAACAGATCGTGAACGAGAGCAGAAAGGTTACCTATAATCGAGCAGTCGTAAAGAATTATTCAACAAAGCGCGGCGGCAGTCTCGGTATAGGAGGTCTTCTGATGCTTATTGCTGCCTCCTGTTTTACTCTGTCTGGACGCAGAAAGTTTTAGTGTCTGGATGCACCAGCGGTGAATCCGCACGTGCATTTCAAAATTCCGGCCGGATTCTTGGTATCAGACGTTCTGGTATCAGAGGTACATCCCGCCGGTTTTTCTGATTTATGAGCCGGTTGCGGATGTTTCCGTAACGATGGAAAATAATGGTAATGATGACTATCAATGAGGAACTGAGGCGGACATTTGAAATGCCCGGTATCAGGGTTGATCTGCATACGCACTCAAATGCGTCGGACGGAAAAATGAGTCCGGAGGAACTGGTGCGTCATGCCGCGGATTCAGGTGTCGTGCTGCTTGCTCTTACCGATCACGATACCTGTGCGGGCAATGCATGTGCGGCAGCTGCGGCAGCAACGGCAGGAATACATTTTGTTGCGGGTATTGAGGTTTCCACTCTCTGGCGCGGGCGTGAGATTCACGTCGTGGGGCTCTGTGTCGATGAAAAGCATCCCGCACTGAAGGAGCTTCTTGCCGAACAGCGCAGGTTAAGGGACGAGAGGGCGAGGGCCATAGGTGAAAAGCTTGAGGCCTGCGGATTCGTCAATGCCTATGAGGAAACCAGAAGAATGGCGGGAAATAATGCCTCAATTACAAGGGGAAACTATACCGACTATCTATTCAGCATAGGTGCTGCCGATACTCCGGGCAAGTGTTTTGCATCATATCTTGCAGAGGGACGGAAGGCCTACGTAAAACCGAAATGGTGCACCATGGATGATGCGGTAAGGTCTGTGCGTCTTTCGGGAGGCATTGCCGTTCTTGCCCATCCCCGCTGTTATGATCTAAATAATAAGTGGTTGAGGATGCTCATAACGGATTTCAGGGAAGCCGGCGGAGAAGCAATGGAGGTGTCAGGCAGCATGCAGTCTCCCGCAGATCGTGATTTTCTGCAGGTATTATCACGTGAATATGCGCTTTTTGCTTCATTCGGCTCAGATTTTCACAGAGAATGCAAATATATTAGCATAGGAGGCTGCCGGATTGATGCCGGAGCCGTTAATCCCGTATGGAATCATGAAAAATTCAGGTTGGAGGTTTGATCATCATGGCTGAGGTTATAGTAGTTCATCCGAAGAATCCGCAGGAAAGAAACATACAGCGCATTGCCGAACTCTTAAGAGACGGCGCCGTGGCGGTTTTGCCGACTGATTCCGGATATGCGCTCGGCTGCGTGCTGGAAAACAAGGATGCGCGCGAAAGAATAATCAGAATCAGAAATGTGGACAAAAACCATAATTTTACCCTGCTCTGTGCGGATCTGAGTGAACTCGCCACGTATTCAAAGGTTGACAATACCGCATTCAGACTCATAAGAAACAACACTCCCGGCCCTTACACCTTTATCCTCAAGGGAACAAAGGAGGTGCCGAAGAAGCTTATGAATGAAAAGCGCAAGACCATAGGTCTGAGGGTTCCGGAAAACAATATTATTTCCGAGCTGTTAAGATATATGGGGGAACCTCTCATGAGCGTATCCCTGATTCTTCCGGACAGCGAGAAGGCCGAGAACGATCCTTATGAAATAGATGACAAGATAGGAAAGCTGGTGGATGTTATCGTTGATGGCGGTTATCTGGCGGAGCAGCCTACAACCGTTATAAACCTTTCTGAGGACGGCAATGTTGAAGTAGTGAGAGTCGGGGCCGGAGACCCTTCTCCCTTTCTATGATTTCATTGAACTGAACGGTGGTACGCATCCTGATGCGGATCCCGGCCTGTTTTGTCACGCTTCACTGCATGAGCCGGAGACTTCCGTACACGTTTTTCACGATAATCAGGAGACGTCTGACGGTGAGCTTTCGGAACAGGATGCGGAGCCTGATGACGATTAATCAGTAAGTCCCGACCGGAACGGAATACGTGTATGAAAATAGTAACCCTTGTTGAAAATACGGCATCAGGCTGCACGCTCGGTGCCGAACACGGACTTTGTCTGTATGTCGAGACGCGAAAGCATCGCCTGCTGATGGATACCGGTGCTTCCGATCTGCTGTTGCGAAATGCCGCAGCCCTTAACGTGGATTTAACGAATGTGGATACCGTGGTTCTCAGTCACGGCCATAACGATCACGGAGGAGGGCTTCCGTTTTTTCTGGAAATCAATGGTCAGGCACGGGTTTATGTTCAGGAATCCGCTTTTGACTCATATTACTCAATTCATGAAAAGCCGGTATTCATAGGTCTTCCCGAGGGCGTTTTCGATCATCCTCAGATCGTCACGGTTAAAGACGGTCGGCAGATCGATGACGAACTGGAGATTTTTTCCGGAATCTGCGTTTCAGAGCCGGTGCCTTCGGCAAACCGCACACTTTGGGTAATGAAGAACGGCATGTTTATGCAGGACGACTTCCGGCATGAACAGTGTCTGGTAATTAACGAAGACGGACGTCGGGTACTTATGTCCGGATGTGCCCATCACGGTATTCTCAACATCATGTGTGAATACGTGAAAAGGTTTGGAACCGTTCCCGATGCGGTAATAAGCGGTTTCCATCTCAGAAAGAAAACGGCATACACGGATGCCGATCTGGCAGAAATCAGGAACATGGCCGAAAAGCTTTTAAACTACGGGACGGTGTTTTATACCTGTCACTGTACCGGAGATGAGCCGTTTGACGTAATGAAGTCGGTTATGGGGGACAGGCTTTTCCGCATCCGTTCGGGAGATATTCTGAACTTCTGATTTTACTGAGTCACGCAAGTCCGTATTATGGTAATGGTGGCTTGGTGCAGGTGATATTGTACTTATTTTTTAGCTTCGTGGTGAGCTTTTCAGCTTCTAGTTTTTTACGTGGTTTGACTTCGACTTCTATATCTGTACAAGTCACCCTAAAATCCTCACGTTTCACATTCCAATAGGTTGTGTCACGCTTAACTGCATCATTAAAGTATACAGCTGCTATACGCATCGAAAAACAGTGGTGTTTTATAGAGACTACAGTTGCGTCAGCCAATCTTTTTAGGAAAATAAAAAAATCATTTTGACATTTTCTTAAATATCCAAACAAGCGAAATAGAGCCATGTGGCATTTTCACTATTATCTTACTCAATTTAGTTTTAGTTAAAGTTTAACAGTATCTCACTGCGATTAGTTAATAGATGCGCCAGACTGTGCTTTATATGAAACATGTCCGCATGTGTCAGACTCAGAGGTGGAACAGAATTTTGAAGTCTATAAGTATTGGTTCAGAATTATTTCATGAATTGATTGAAAGCAACAGTTATTACGTTGATAAGTCAATGTTTTTAAAGACCGTTTTTGCTGAAAACACTTCAAAAGTAATGCTCATTACCGGACCGGGACTTTTCGGTAAGACACTCACCATGTCCACATTCTATGATTTTCTGGCTCTTGATCCGGAAAATCCCGGAGACATCTCCGGTCAGGAAAAATGGTTTATGGACACAAAAATCTTTGAGGATAAGGAATTCTGCCGTGAATACACGGGAAAAGCCTTGTTTTTCAATGCTTAAATCGCTTTTTAGACAAAAAAACTCCGGTTTCGCCGTTTTCGAAACCGGAGAAAATCAGACATTTATGTCTATCGGTTTTTCCCTAAAAAGTTCTCAAGCTGACTGAGACTCATTGCTCCAACATGTCTGTCAGCTTCCTTTCCGTCCTTGAGTATCACGAGGCACGGTACGCCGCTGATGTGAAACTCTTCCACGGCATCGGTGGCCTCGTCAATGTTATGCAGGCAGATTTTTAAATCCGGATTGGCCTGCCCGAGCTTCATGATGTTCGGCTTAAGCACCTTGCAGTGACCGCACCATTCGGCCCCGAAAACGAGAAGCTTGAATTCACTGTCTCCAAGAACTTCACTGCGGAAGTTCTCGTTGTTTATCATAACCATACTCATAATTTATCTCCTGTGGGACCTTGTTTTTATTCTTGTGTCCCGTATTGTTTATTTGTTTTGTGTCTTACGCCGTACGTTTTTCCACGGCAGAGAGGTTTAATAACCTCTTTCTATGCTTTCAGTATATCACAAAATTTAATTGAATCAAATTTAATTTAAAAAATTTAATTAAAAAAAGAAAATATTCGAATTTATCTGTAGAATATAAGTAAGACACCTAAAAAGCAGATGCGGTTTTTAACAGAACGCCGAAGGTGAAACCACGGTGCCGTGCTTTGAAGGATTCCCGTCCGGAAAAGTTAAGAAAACATCCTGACCCATATACACAATTGATGAACAGAGTGGAACAGACATGATATTAGATGACTCATTCAAACTTAAAAGCCAGGTTTGCTTTCCTTTATATGCCTGTGCAAGGAGAGTGGCAAACAACTACGCTCCTTATCTCGAGCCGCTGGGACTTACGTACACTCAGTATATAACAATGCTCATTTTATGGGAGGAGGAAGAGATAACCATTAAAGATCTTTGCCTTAAGCTGTATCTTGACTCCGGCACCATTACCCCGGTAATCAAAAAGCTTATCAATGACGGCTATATCATCAAGCACAGAAGCGTAAGTGACGAGAGGTTGGTTGTTGTCAGTCTTACAGATGAGGGCAGAAAGCTTTACGACAAGGTTAAGGATGTTCCGAAGCAGGTATGCGGGGCTCTCAACGAAAAGGGATATGAGATTTCTGATGAGAAGCTTTCGGTTCTGCGAGATCTGCTGTATGAGATTCTGAAATTCTGCTGACAGACCCGGAATGAAATGTTACATCGTTGCTGTAACAATTTGTAACATTTTGTATCACTTTTAAAACACAATTTCAAATGTCTCTGACTAAAATTAAAAGTGGGTGGAGACGAAAGGATTCACCTTGACTTTGTGAAAAGTGATTGATTTATCCTTAAACTTTTATTTTTATTAAGCATTTTTTTTGCGGGCGCATTATCGAACTGTCCACTGTTCGTGATGCGCCTTTATTTTATCAGTGCGAATCATGCCGTATCTTGTTTCCTGATCGAGGTTAACGCAATCAGATTTCTACTCCTATGATCTGAGCCAGTTTTCTGAAATCCTCGGCAACATAGTCGGCTCCGAAGGCCTGTGGATTGCTCTTGTCCTTTATGTACCCCCATAGCGCAAGTGCTGTTTCCATTCCCGCATTGTGACCTGCTTCAATGTCCCTTATATGGTCTCCGACGTAGAGACATTTTTCAGGGGTTACGTTCAGTTTTCTGCAGGCGTAAAAAAGCGGTTCAGGATTCGGTTTGGAAACCGGCAGGGTGTCGCATCCGACAATCACGCCGATGTCAGCAAGCTCGGGAAACTTGCCGAGAACCCTGCATGCAAGATGATCCGGTTTGCTTGTAACCACCGCATATGGAATGCCATGTCGTTTAAGTGCCATGATGAGCTCAGCCGTTCCGTTGAAATAGCAGGTTCTGTCGGCTATGTGTTCGTGGTAATAGGGCAGAAACTGCAGTCTCATTGCCTCAAAATCGTATTTATGATGCTCGCTTTCAGGTATTCCGGATTTGAGAAGTGCCCTCATTCCGTCTGAGGCGTGGGTACGTGCGGTTTCGTCGGATATCGGAGGAAAACCGTACAGGGACAGAACGTGGCTTGTGGCCATGCCGAGGTCAAGAGCCGTATCGAGCAGGGTGCCGTCAAGATCAAACAGAACGGCTTCATATTTTGAATTATTCATACTGAGTGCTAACTGCTGGCAAAATGAACGTTAAACTGAAAACTCCCGCCGACACTGCGGCAGGAAGTTTTTACGGGGCTCATTATAGCACGTGAGGAAGATAACCGTGCGCAGCTTCAGCCGAGAGGAAATTTCTCTTTGACATTTTTGCTCCTCCTAATAGAATAGAATTTATGTATGCTGAAGTTTTCATGATTTTGGCAGTGGTGTCACCGAGGAACTCTAAAAATGGACGAAATTGAATATCTGAAATCCTGCGTCAAATCTATTAATGATTTTCCAAAAAAGGGCATTGTATTCAGGGATATTACTTCCGTATGTGAAAATCCCGACGCCTTTTCCCGTCTCTGCAGAGCAATGGCAGATATGTACAGGGATGCCGGCATAACCAAGGTTGTGGGCAGTGAGTCCAGAGGTTTTGTGTTCGGTGCTCCTGTCGCCGTTCTTCTCGGTTGCGGCTTTGTCATGGCAAGAAAGCCGGGAAAACTTCCGAGAGACGTATACAGTGAGGATTATGAACTGGAGTACGGTACCAATACCCTGGAAATCCACAAGGATGCAATCAGCAGCAGTGACCGTGTTCTGATCGTCGATGATCTTATTGCCACAGGCGGTACCGTGGGTGCTCAGATTAAGCTTATCAGACGTTTTAATGCTGAGATCGCCGGTGCTGTTTTTGCCATTTCACTTCCTGATCTCGGCGGTACGGCCTTGCTTAAGGAAAAGTATGGCGTTGACAGCCGTGCCGTAATGGAATTTCCGGGGCACTGATTGAGTCCCGGCGGAGACAAATTGAAATCCGTATATAAAACAGCCGGCTATTGCAGCTTACTGTGACGGATCGCCTCATGTTTGACCTTCCGCCCATTTATATTTTGATTTTTTACGTGTTAGTGATAAGCTATATACCGCACTGATAACAGCATGGAAAAAGCATGTTCACCATGCCGGCATAAGAATTTCATGTTACCGTTTATCACGGTAGTTTCATTTTGAGAAAGGCAGATGGCAGATTATACCGTTTTGGCAAGAAAATACCGACCTCAGTCATTTGAGGACATGGTCGGGCAGAAGCATGTTCTGGCGGCGCTGATAAACGCCCTGGATACAGGCAGGCTTCATCATGCCTATCTTCTTACCGGAACCAGAGGCGTGGGTAAGACCACAATCGCCAGAATTCTGGCAAAATGCTTTAACTGTGAAAAGGGCGTAACCGCACATCCATGCGGTGAATGTGAAAGTTGCCGGGCAATTGCCAACGGTAACTATCCTGATCTCATTGAAATCGATGCTGCCTCCAGAACCAAGGTTGAAGATACCAGGGAAATTCTGGAAAACGTTCAGTATAAGCCTATTGCCGGCCGTTACAAGGTTTATCTCATCGACGAAGTTCATATGCTGTCAACCAGCTCCTTCAACGCACTGCTGAAGACGCTGGAGGAACCGCCTGAATACGTTAAATTCATTCTTGCTACCACGGATCCTCAGAAGCTTCCTGTTACCGTTGTGTCCCGCTGCCTGCAGTTTCAGCTGAAGGCCCTGTCAATAGATGACATCAGGGGACAACTGAAGTTTGTTCTTGATTCCGAAAAAATTCAGTACGAGGAAGACGGTCTTGTGGAGCTTGCCAGAGCTGCACGCGGTTCCATGCGTGATGCCCTCAGTCTTACCGACCAGGCCATAGCACTTGGCGGCGGACAGGTAACCCTTAACGGGGTTTATGATATGGTGGGTACTCTTGATTCCTCATATCTTATCGAGATTATCAAGGTTATAGCCACAAACGATGGAGCCTCACTGTCCAAGGTTCTCAATACTGTTGCTTCCGTTACTCCTGATTTTGATACTCTGCATCTGAGCCTTGCCAGGGTATTCCATGACATTGCGCTTTATCAGGTTGCAGGAAGCAGTGCCGACATTTATTCTCTCCGCAGCGACATCATTGCCGATCTTGCCGGATTGTTCAGCCCTGAAGAAATCCAGCTTTACTACCAGATTGTTCTTGAAGGCAGAAGGGAGCTTCCTTTCGCGCCGGACGGACTTGCGGCTTTTGAGATGACGATGCTGCGTCTTCTTGCGTTTAATTTAAAAAAAAAACGTTAGGTAGTTTCAGAAAGGTCGTATTTCCGGACCTTGCCCTCGATAAAATTAACGATCCGCTGGTAACTTTTGATCATCTGAACAGGCAGCGTGACGCCATCAGAATTGAAAATGAGTCAAACGAGAAGCAGAAGGAGCGTCAGTCATCTCCTGTTTCGGCCATGCGCAGTGACGTTGCCCGCGGTTATGCGGATCTTTTTGACTATATTTCCGTTCTGCAGAATGAGATTGACCGTCAGGACAAGGAAATTGAAAATCAGTACTACAAGCTGACTGCAAACGAGCAGAAGCAGCTTAACCGTAAACGCGAGGAAGAGTACAGACAGCGTGAATCGGCTCTTGCAGGCCGAATTCAGAACGTGACCGCCTCCGTCAGTCCGACACAGATCCCGGGAAATACTCTGGCCGGTGCCATTCATGCGGAAACAGAGGCCGCAGTCAGCAGCCGTTATGCCGGCCGTTTAGATAACGGCAGTGAGTCAATGGCTCCTTCATCGGTTCAGCATCAGAAGCTTACTGCTGCCGTGGCCGCCTCCGTCGGACCTCAGCGTCCGGTTATGAGGGTCGCAGGACGGGATTCCGTTCAGGTGGCATCATACGTTCCCGATAATTCAAGACCGGTGCCTGACAGCGGGTGGCAGCGTGCAAACAGAAATCAGCCGGCTCAGGATATGCGTGGAGGAACGGAAAACTCATGGCAGAGCCGTACCTTAACAGGAACCGAATCTCCAGTTGGGGAACAGCCTGGCCGCAGAGTTATGCCGCCTCAGGTTCAGGGCAGACCGGATTTTGCTCCGGCAGTTCCTGGCCGTAATCAGTCATCTGTACCTAACGGTTACGCCATCCCCGGAAGTGCTTTTATTCCTCCTGAAATTCAGGGCGGTGATTCAGCCGGTGAACAGCAGTTTGATGACGTGCCGATGCCGGAATTCGAGGATTTCGCTTCTGACAGTGATGATGAATCCGATAAGGTAAACAGCGTGGTGTACACGCAGATGGATCTCAGTTCGTCAGTACAGAGTCACACCGGCGGCGAGCAGCAGAACGTAAATCATCACCGCAGAATGATTAATGGGCGTGAGATCGTAATGCCTATGGACCTTTTGGATAAGGTACAGGATTCGTACACGAGGGATCTGGTTAATGCGGGGGTTTCCATGGAAAACATGGTCATTCTCAACAATGGTGTACGCGAGTTCGGCAGCAGTGAGAACGAATGGATTATCAGACTGCCTAAGGCCATGGACGGTATTTTGGACAGAAGGGCACCTGCGGAAATCAGTGCCGAAATCAGCAGCGGTCTCGGCAGGGACATTACCGTAAGATTTGATTTCGTGGATGCTGACGTGATTGACGGATGTCCGGACGAACTCGATAAGATGTGCTACGAGAAGACGCTGGATGAGGAATATCAGAATATCACCGGTAATCCTGATTTCAGAAAATTCGGTGATATGCTGGGGCTTGATCTGGAGCATGCAAAAATTGAGCTGGTTCAGCCTAAAACAAAAGGTCTGTCTTAATTTTCGGATGCTTTGTCCATCATGGTTTGACAGATTGTAAAAATCTTGCATAATAAAGGCATGACACGGTTACGGATTTTTGAACCGAAGGGGCTGGTATGTCCCGGCCGTAACTCTTATGAAATAATATAACTAAAAAGGAATTTGATATGTTCAATGGTATGGGTGGTTTGGGCAACATGATGAAGCAGGCCCAGATGATGCAGGAACGCATGAAGAAGGCTCAGGATGAAATCGAAGCTCATGAAGTTGAAGGCGTTGCCGGCGGCGGACTTGTCAAGGTTCGCATGAACGGTGCTCACCAGGTACTCAAAGTTGAAATTGCGGAAGCCGCATATGGTGATGACCGTGAAATGTGCGAAGATCTGATTGTTGCCGCTACCAATGACGCCGTACGTCAGATCAGTGAATATTCAACCGAACGCATGAGCAAGGTTACCAACGGCGTACCTTTACCACCGGGATTCAAGTTCCCGTTCTGATGCGCCTGAGGAATCAGATAACGAAACGTCCCTTTACGTCATTTAAGTGAAGGGGCGTTTTTTAACACCACTGCAGTGTTCCGATTATTTAGTCCACTGCAGATACGAGAAATTAACCTGATACGGTTTTTACGGCAGCGGAGCCGATGAGTCATGAAATTCAGTCCACTGGTTGAAAAATTAATTAATGATTTGCAGATTATGCCGGGCATAGGTCCGAAGAGTGCCCAGAGAATAGCCTTTTATCTGCTTGACCATAACAGGGAAGGCGCCATGCGTCTCGGAGACACGCTGAATGAGACGATGAAAAACGTGAGCTGCTGTCCTGTCTGCCGTTCATACAGTGACGGTAACGTATGTGAAATCTGCAGTGACGTAAAACGTCAGCAGAGCGGCATTATCTGTGTTGTTGAAAGTCCGGCCGATGTTCTGGCTATCGAACAGACGGGAGAGTACAACGGTACCTATTTCGTGCTTCACGGACATCTTTCACCGATTGACGGCATTGGACCTGCCGAGCTCGGTCTCGATGAACTGGCCACACTGCTGGACGGAGGAAACTACAGGGAAATAATTCTTGCCACGAATCCGACCGTGGAGGGCGATACCACCGCACATTACATCGCCCATATGGCGGCCCGCAGAAACGTTGTTGCCACAAGAATAGCCCGCGGCATTCCCGTCGGCGGGGAACTGGAATCCATCGACGGTTCAACAATCATGAGATCCCTTGCCGGGAGAAGCCCGCTCTAACCTCCTTTATTTTTCTGACGGAGATTTCCATGCTTACGGAGATTTCCGTTGTGAATTCACTCGGATACCGGTAATCCGATATTTTTTTTCCCGTTTTGACTTTAAATCCTTGAAATCCTGTTTTTTACCCCCATATTGAATCTAGACATACGGAAAACCGTATCGCATTTTTAGAAACGGGCGGTTTTCAATTTAGTTTTTTTAGTTTTAATAATCCATTTGAAATAAATAACAGAGGGTATTATGAGCGAAGTTGAAAAGCATGGTTTTCAGACAGAAGTTAAACAGCTTTTAGGTCTGCTGGCTAACAGTTTGTATTCCAACAAGGAAGTATTTTTAAGAGAACTTATTTCCAATGCGTCAGACGCTATCGATAAACTGCGTTTTATTTCTCTCGAAAAGCCTGAAGTTTTAGGCGATGATCCTGAATTCCGCATTCGTGTTTCAGCCGACAAGGATAAGAAGACACTCACCATTTCCGATAACGGTCTCGGTATGACCAGACAGGAAGCCATTGATCACCTCGGTACCATTGCCAAGTCAGGTACCGCTGAATTCTTCAAGAATCTTACGGGTGACAAGTCAAAGGACTCACAGCTTATCGGTCAGTTCGGTGTAGGTTTCTATTCAGCTTTCGTTGTTGCTGACAAGGTTACCGTTATCAGCCGTTCATACAAGTCAAATGCCGACGAGGCAGTATGCTGGGTTTCTGACGGCAGCGGTGAGTTTGAAGTAAGTCAGACCACCAAGGCAGACCGCGGTACCGAAATCATTTTAAGTCTCCGTGACGATGAATCAGAATTCCTCGAAGACTGGACTCTCCGTTCAAATATCAGCAAGTATTCAGACCATATCAGCGTACCTGTTCAGATGCTTGAAACCGTAAAGCCTGAGAGCGATGACAAGGACGACAAGAAGGAAGAAGCAGAATATACCGAGTGGAAGCAGGTTAACGATGCCAAGGCCCTTTGGACCAAGAATCCTAAGGACGTGACTGACGACGAATACAAGGAATTCTACAAGCACGTATCTCATGACTACCAGGATCCTCTTACCTGGACCCACAACCGTGTGGAAGGCAGTCAGGAATACATCAGCCTTATGTACATTCCGCAGCGTGCTCCTTTCGATATGTTCAACAGAGAACAGAAGCATGGCTTAAAGCTTTATGTACAGAGAGTATTCATCATGGATGACGCTGATCAGTTCATGCCTGGATACTTACGTTTTGTAAAGGGTGTTCTGGATTCAAACGATCTTCCTCTTAACGTATCCCGTGAAATTCTTCAGAGTAACAAGATCAGTGCTCAGCTGAAGAAGGCATGCACCAAGAAGGCATTACAGATGATTGCCAAGCTTGCCAAGGATGATGACAAGACCAAGTACGAGACTTTCTGGACCCAGTTCGGTTCAGTACTCAAGGAAGGTCTTGTTGAAGACTGGGAAAACCGTGATGAAATCTTCGGTCTGCTCAGATTCGCATCAACCGCCAACAGCGGCAGTGAACAGAACGTTTCACTCGATGACTATATTTCACGCATGCCTGAAAAGCAGAAGAATATCTACTTCATTACCGCTGAATCATATCAGGCTGCTGCTGCAAGTCCTTACCTCGAAACCCTTAAGAAGAAGGGCGTTGAAGTTCTTCTCATGTGGGAACGTGTTGACGAATGGGTAATGAACCAGGTTACCGAATACAAGGATAAGAAGTTCATCAACGTATGTTCAGCTGACCTTGATCTCGGCGAACTCGAAGATAAGGCTGAAAAGGAAGAACAGGAAGCCAAGGCTACCGAAAACAAGGATCTCCTTGAAAGAATCAAGAATGCTCTCGGTGAAAACGTCAGCGAGGTTAAGGTTTCCGGCCGTCTGGTTGATACTCCAAGCTGCGTAATCAGCGAAGGCAACGCAATGCTTACCGCACAGATGCGCAGACTTCTTGAAGCTTCAGGTCAGAAGCTTCCTGAGGAAAAGTTTGTTCTTGAAATCAACCCAGACCATGCAATCATCAAGAAGATGAGCGCCGAAACCGACGAAGCGAAGTTTAAAAATTGGGCTGAACTGGTTCTGGATCAGGCTCTGCTTGCGGATCAGCGCGGTCTTAAGGATCCTGTTGCCTACGTTAAGCTTGTAAACTCATTACTCCTTGCGTAGTTGCGGGATGACGGCTGAGCGGGGGCTGTGCCCGCAGCCGTGCAGAAATGGAAGCCGTACGGTTATGCCTGAGCCGTGCGGCTTAATTTTGGTAAATGGAAAACATTCCTTTTACGGCGTGAAAAACTGTTCTTCCGCGGTGGCTGACATTCTTCCCAAAAAGGTTTTTAATCCGTCTGTCAGCTTGTATGGTTTGTTCTATTTGCTTATAATGTGAATGGTTTTTTGTGGCGATTCCGTATCGCTGTTTTTTTTATTATTGATTAAAGGTATTACTCATGCGTATTATTCTTTTAGGTGCTCCTGGTGCAGGAAAGGGAACTCAGGCTCAGTTTTTAATGCAGAAGTTCGGTATCCCTCAGATTTCTACCGGTGACATGCTCCGTTCAGCAATCAAGGCAGGTACTCCGTTAGGTCTTAAGGCTAAGGAAGTTATGGATAAGGGCCAGCTCGTATCTGATGACATCATCATCGGTCTTGTTAAGGATCGCGTTGCCCAGGCTGACTGTGCCAACGGCTTCCTCCTTGACGGTTTCCCACGTACCATTCCTCAGGCTGAAGCTCTTGACGCCAACAGCATCAGCATTGATGCCGTTGTTGAAATCTGCGTACCTGATGAAGAAATCGTTAAGCGCATGAGCGGTCGTCGCGTTCACCTTGCTTCAGGCCGTACTTATCACGTTGTATTCAATCCTCCAAAGGTTGAAGGCAAGGATGACGTTACCGGTGAAGATCTCGTAATCCGCAAGGACGACGAAGAAGCTACCGTACGCAGCCGTCTGAACGTATATCACTCACAGACCGAACCTTTAGTTGCATTCTATTCTGCAAAGGCTGAAAAGAACGAATGCAAGTTCATCAAGGTTGACGGTACCAAGAAGGTTAGCGAAGTGAGCGCTGAACTTGATAAGCTCCTCGCCTAATCAGTAACCTTTTTTGAATGCATGAACCCGGGGCATCAGAGTTGTTCCGGGTTTTTTTGTGTCCGAACGGGGTTTTGCTTTAAAAAAGGTTCTTCTGCATACGTATTTTTAAGAGAGTTGCATTCAGTTCAGGTTTTAAGCTTTGGTTTTGTCTATAATGGGCGCTGTAATTACTGTATGTGATTTATAGCGGGACTTAATATTTGGTAGCATTATGATTCATGTTTATTTTAAGAAGCTGCTTCTGATTCTGGCCCTATTCATGATTTCCGGAATGTATCCGGTTATCTGTCAGGCCGCAGGAAAGCAGAAAAGTGACTGGCTTGTGTATATTTATCTGGTAGGCAGTGATCTTGAGTCTGACGGCGGAGCGGCCTCAGGTGACCTGAATGAGATCATTGAAGCCAAGCCGGGCAAAAATGTCAGGGTTCTTGTGGAAACCGGAGGTGCCAGAAAGTGGCACGGCAAAATATCCTGCAGTGAACTTGGAAGATACACCGTTGAGAACGGAAAGCTTGTCAAGCTGGACGCAGTTAAGAACAGGCCGATGGGTGATGCTGAAACGCTGACGGATTTTATAAAGTGGGGTGATTCCCGCTATGATGCCGAACACAGGATGCTGATTCTCTGGAATCACGGCGGCGGTCCAGCCGGCGGTGTCGGTTATGATGAGCTGTATCAGAACTCCTTCCTTAAAATGGATGAGGTACATGTGGCCATGAGCAATGCTTTTGGTGACAGGGCATTTAAGTATTTTGACATCATTGGTTTTGATGCCTGTCTGATGGCGAATTTCAACGTGGCTTCCCTTCTCAGTCCTTTTGCCGATTACATGATTGCTTCTGAAGAACTGGAACACGGTGCCGGATGGAGCTATGACGTATGGCTTGCCGAACTGGTAAAAAAACCGAAGATGACTCCGCTTGAGGTAAGCAAAGCCGTGGTCGACAGTTATGCGGATTTTATGAGCAGTCAGGATATTGAAACCACTACGCTGTCGGTAATTGATTTGAACCGGTTCCCGAAGCTTGCCGTTTCCGTGATGGATTTTTCCGAAGCTGTCGGCAGCAGGGTTTTAAGCAACAGACAGCAGTTAAACTATGTTGAACGCATGGCTCAGAGAGACGTACAGTCCTACGGTTTCACCAAAAAGGCTCCGAACTGTCCTGAAAGTCTCGATATGGGGCAGTTTGTCCAAGGGCTCAGCAGATATGATTCCAAGAAGGCGGACGAGGTTCTCAGGAACCTTGACAGTACCGTGGTTTACAAGAGAAACGGCAGGTACAGAAAGGGCTCAGGCCTTGCCATGTATTATCCCGTAAGCAAGGACGTGGACAAATACGCCTTCTTCCTTGAGCACAACGTTAATACCGGCTTTGCAAAGATATTCGGTGACATTCTTAATGTTCTTGATGATGACGTTGTCAGATATCTGGATGCATACAGAGAGAACGGTAAGGAGTATTTTTCCATGCTTGCCGGTCTTGAGCAGTCATCATCCGGTATCGGATCCGGAACCGCAGCTTCTTCTGAAGATGAGGATGAAGAAGGTTATGATGAAGAGGATGAGGATTATGGCAATGACGAGGAAGATGACGAGGATGAAGCTGACGAAAACGGCGGCGGTATTCTCGGAGGTCTTCTTAATGTCGTGAATGCAACCGGCGGATCATCCACGGCAACTTCCGATGCGGCTTCAGCCGTGGCTTCTGGTCTCACAGGCGGGTTCAGCAATGCCCTGGAATTGTCAGCAGGTAACAGAAAGCTTACTCCGGAGTTCAAGAGCATAGAGAATATCATGCCGAAATTCAACAGTCAGGGACACAGTTATGTGCAGCTGACAGCTGAACAGCTTGCCGAAGTGAGCCGTGTGGATATCGCCCACATGATGATTATTCTCCCTTCTGATGATAATCCTGACGGAGCCGTTGTGGTACTCGGTTTTGATGAAACTCTTGAAGCCGACTGGAAAAAGGGAATATTCACGGATAACGTTGATAATACCTGGATCTGTCTTGACGGCAATCCGCTTTCAGTCAACGTCGTCAACTCAACCGATGACTATATCTTCTATGAAAGTCCGATTAAGCTTAACGGTACTGAATATATGATGGAAATAATTTATGACCGAAAGGATAGGGAATACAGAATTATCGGTATGCAGACATATAACGATGAAGGTCTGCCGATTCGCAGTAACGTACGCCTTACACCGGGTGACAGGATTATTCCTTTATTCAGCGTGTCACCTCTTCAGGGAGAGGCTGATGATGACAATATGATTGAAATGGATGAAATCGTATATAAGAAAGATTCAAAGGTCATCAGGGAATCAATGGGCGAGAACAGTGTGGCATTCAGCTATACGTTCTACAATGCATCCGGCGATGATGTTTCATCAGACATGGTTCACATGGAATCTGATGATGAAGATAATATCAGACTGAAGCTTTTTGATACCTTCCTTGAGGAAAATGCGGAAACCATCATGAAGTACATTAAGGACTAATGGTGGCGGGGAGCAGCTTTCCCTTCTGCAGTCTCCCGTTCCCGTGATTTATGGGAACGGGAGATTTTTTTGGTTTTATGCTGGCAGTTGTGGATTTTGATGCTTGTTTGTCAGATGACGATATGGATTCTTCTATAAAAGTTGTATAACACTGTGTGTAGTGATATCGTGCAGTATTTAAACACCAAACAAACACCAAAAACCTTTCGGAAGTGCCGTAAAACGCGGTTTATCGGCATTCCTGCGGTATATAAGTTCTCCTTCTCGAGCGTATCTGATGGTCATTCATATCGTTGCATATCGTTGAAAAATGCCCGTTTCATGCGGTATCGTGGTGAGTGAATTTGTATATCGTTGAGGATCATATTGCTTCGTTTAGCCCCTTTAAACACCAAGTAAACACCTAGTAAACACCAAATGTCCTTTCATTCTGTGTCTGAATTTTTACCTCGGTGTTTTCTGTGTCTGAAGGGGCAAAAATGTATCAGGATAATTTCCTGTCGTCAGATAGTGCTCTGCTGATGGCATCGGATGTCTGTGCCAGAGTTTCACTGAAAATGTGTGCGTAGATGTTTTCCGTGGTTCTGGTATCACAGTGGCCGAGATGCTCTGAAATAACCTTTACCGGTACTCCCATATTGATGAGCAAAGATGCATTGGCATAGCGGATATCGTGAAGATGGACATCCGGAAAATAGTATGAACCCCGTTATCAATCAAGTGATTGGAGTGCTCCCCATAAGTTGAACAAATAAAACTTATGCTTATTCTAAGGCTGAATTTCTTACTTCACAAGGAGTTCGGCCTTTTAATTTTTTCTGTATTCTATCATTGTTGTAATAATGGATATATTTCTCCATCGCATCTTTAAGTTCGTCTAGAGTGTTAAACTCATATTCATGTCCATAAAACATCTCGTTTTTCATTTTTCCAAAGAAATTTTCCATAATGCTATTGTCATAGCAGTTACCCTTGCGAGACATCGACTGAATGATACCTCTTTCTCTGAGCATGGAATGATACTCGAACATTTGGTACTGCCATCCTTGGTCAGAATGAAAGATAAGCCCTTCAAGTTTTTGATGTTTTTGAAACGCTTTTTTCAACATATCCGTTGTTTGAATGAAATTCGGTGATTTTGAAATATTGAAAGATACGATTTCTGCATTGTGCATATCCAAAATCGGGGACAGATAAAGCTTTCCCGCTGCGATGTGAAATTCAGATACATCGGTGGTCCATTTCTGATTTACGTCTGTAGTAGCAAAATTCCTTGTGTAATATGTTTTATGTTTTTCTGTGTCGATAACCTTGTTAAGAAGCAGATTTTTAACGGTACCATTGAAATCGCCTTTGTATGACTTATACTTTGCTCTGGGAGTAATACCCCTAAGCTCATATTTTTGCATCAAGCGTTGAACCTTCTTATGATTTACATTGTAACCTCGACGAACCAATTCTAGGCTGATACGACGATAGCCGTAGCGCTTCTTATGTTCAGCATATATTGATTTGATCTTTTCTATAAGCTCTTGATTCTTTTCGTCTTTGTCGATTTTATTTATCGTATAGTAGTAATCAGAACGAGTCATATGCGGGATATCAGGTATACCGTTGATGGTTGCTAATATAAAACGTAAAGAGCATTTCAATTCTTGCCTTAACTCAGTGATATCCTGTGCTACCTCTTCTGCTCTCGCTTTTCCCTTTCCGAAATTAAGGCATCTAATTTTTTTAAGTATTCGTTCTCTATCAAAAGTTTCATATTCTGCTTCTGAAGCTCCTGTATCCGCTTCAGTAATTCTGCTTCTGATTCTGTCTTCGGCTGATTCTTTTTGGCCATAACGTCCTCGCTTTTTTTCGATGACATTATAACCGTTTTCTATGTAAGACTTAATCCATAATGACAATGTACCTTTGCTCGGAATCGCCAGAGACAACGAAACTTGTTTTATACTTTCATGTTGTATCAAAACTCTCCGGATTGCTTCTTCCTTAAATTCTGCTGAATACTCCCTATTTTTCTTTTTCTGAACTACAGATATTCCATGAATATCAATTAGCTTTACTATGTAGGTCACTGAGGTTCTGTCGCATTTAAATAGTGTTGCAAGTCTTATTAAACTGTAATGATCTTCTTTCCAAAGTCGATACATCTCGACTTTATCTTCGTACGTAAGACAATATGAAACGACCTCCACGAATGAATGTAAAAACGTGGATTTACCGTGTAAACTGTAGATGTCTATAAACAGATACGGATTTACCGCAAAC